>JALYJV010000068.1 GCA_030775105.1 Pseudomonadota bacterium
TAGCTGGAGCGCGCTGCTGCTGGGCAAGCTGCTCTGGCTGATCGTTCGCCCCATCATGCGCCGGCTCAGCGACTTTGCGCTGTGCCGTCGCCGCATGCAGCAACTCGATCGCGGTGCACCGTTCACTGATGGCCATGCGGCGAGCCTGGGCGGTGTAAAGGTGCATGTTGCGGAGCGGGCCGAGCCGCGCCGCGTCGTGCTCTATCTGCACGGCGGTGGTTTCTTCATGCATCCGACCAGTGCGCACGTGGGCTTCCTGAACAGCCTGTGTTCCGAGCTTGCTGCGATTGGCGTTCTGCCGGCATACCGGCTGAGTCCGGAATGTCCGTTTCCTCAGGGGCTAGACGATTGCATGAGTGCTTACCAGGCGCTCCTTGCACGCGGAGTGCCGGCCTCCGCAATCGTCGTCGCCGGCGAATCCGCCGGTGGAACGCTGACCCTCTCCTTGCTCATGCGACTGCGGGATGCCGGGCTGCCTCTGCCGGCATGCGCGGTGCTGATCTCACCCGGGACCGACCTTGCCGGTATCGGGTTGCACGCGTCGTATCGCGAGAACAGTTCGCGTGACGCCCTGGTTCCGCCCGATGCATTGCCTCGCATCGTGCGCGCCTATGCCGGCACCCGTGATCCTGCGCACCCGGACATCTCACCCTTGCGCGGCGACTTCTCGAGCCTGCCGCCACTGCACTTCGTCGCCAGCAGTTCAGAAGTCCTGCGTGACGACAGTGTGCTCGCCGCACAGAAGGGCAGAGAAGCCGGGGTCGCCGTCGAGCTGTCGCTATGGGGTGGGCTAATGCACGCGTTCCCGCTGTTCCATCGCCTGCCGGAAGCGCGAACTGCGCGAGAAGACATCGTCCGATTCATCCTCACCCATACGGCCGAGCATTCCCAACTGCAGGGCGTGACCTTGGCCGACGAGAACCCATCATGAAACAGCTCAGCGGCCAGGACGCGATGTTCCTCTACTGGGAGAGCGAAGGCGCAGCCATGCACACGGCCATGCTCAGCGTCTATGACCCGTCCACCGCACCCAAGGGCAAGGTTGGCTTCGAAACCGTGCGGGCGCATGTGAAGCGCTGCCTGCCGATATCGAATGTGTTCCGTCAGAAGCTCGCGCCAGTCGCCTTCAATCTTGACCATCCGTACTGGATTCGCGACCAGGACTTCGATCTCGATCGTCACCTGCGCCGGGTCACGCTCGATACGCCGACCTGGGAAGCCTACTGCCAGCTGGTCGCCGATCTGCATGCGCAACCGCTGGACCGCAGCCGGCCGCTGTGGGAAATGATCTACATCGACGGCCTGGATGGCGTGCGCGACTACCCTAAAGGCAGCTTCGCGCTGATGACCAAGATCCACCACGCGGCAATCGACGGCGCCACCGGCGCGGCCATCACTGCTGGCCTGCACGATCTCAAAGCCGATGCCCCCATCAAGTTCATCACCGACCGATTCGTTGGTGAACCGACCCCATCGGCGTCGGGTCTGTTGTTGCGTAGCGTGCGCAACAACCTGCGCACACCCGCGCGCATTGCCGGCCCACTGCGTCGGATGTTGCCCGGACTCGCGCGGAGCCTGAAGCCGGCGCCGGACAGCAGCACAGCCGCACAACGGCGCGGCCCGATGACCCGCTTCAACGGTCGCGTCAGTGCCAAGCGCATCTACGACGCACGCGAATACGCGCTCAAGGATCTCAGCACGATTCGAAAAGCGGTGCCCGGCGCCACCGTCAACGACGTGATCCTGGCCATTGCCAGCGGCGGCATCCGCAACTATCTCGAAGCCAAGAACGAATTGCCTGAACAGTCATTGATCGCGATGGTGCCGGTCAACACGCGCAGTGAAGGCGGCGCAACGGACGGCAATCAGGTGTCGCTGATGATGCTGCCGCTGTGCACCGATGTGGTCGATCCGCTCGATCGCCTGCGCGCTATCGCCGGCAACACCGCGCGTGCCAAGGAAACCGCCAATGCAGTCGGCGCGCGTGAATTGACCGAGCTGAACCAGGCTGCGCCAGCGGCGACGATGGCACTCTCCTTCAGGCTGGTCACCGCCGCCAATCTGCTCGGCAAGCTGCGCGCCTTCAATACGGTGGTGTCGAACGTGCCCGGACCACAGGTACCGATCTACCTGCGTGGCGCCCGCATGCTGTCGTGGTCGGGTCTTGGTCCGTGCTCGCATGGCCTCGGCTTCGGTTTTCCGGTGCTGAGCTACAACGGCAAGGTCAACTTCGCATTCAACGGCTGCGGAGAAGCAGTGCCTGACGTTGCCTTCGCAGGGGCCTGCCTGGATCGCGCATTCGAAAGCCTGAAGAACGCAGCCTTGAATGCTTGCTCGGCGACTTCGAAATGACAAGCAAACATCTCAAGGCATCACCGACCTTCGGCAGAAAGGTTGCGGTCATCACCGGCGCAGGCTCAGGTATTGGACGCGCACTGGCGCAGCAGCTGGCTGCTGCCGGCGCGCGCCTGGCCCTGTCGGACATCAATCGCGTTGCTCTTTCGGAAACCTTGCTGTCGCTGCCTAAAGGCTGCGAAGCACGCGGTTACGCCCTGGACGTCGCCGACCGTGCTGCGGTGTTCGCGCATGCCGACCAGGTCGAACGCGATTTCGGCAACCTGCATTTCGTCTTCAACAACGCCGGGGCCACGGTCGTCGGCACGGTCGCGAACCTCAGCATCGAGGAGATCGAGTGGCAGTTGGGCGTTAATCTCTGGGGCGTGATCTACGGTACCAAGGCATTCCTGCCACAGATGCTCGAGCAGAAGCATGGCTGCATCGTGAATATCTCCAGCGTATTCGGGCTGCTGTCGTTCCCGACTCAATCTGCCTACAACATCTCCAAGTTCGGCGTCCGGGGACTGACGGAATGCCTGTGGAGCGAGCTGGAGGGTACGGGCGTGCGCGCGGTCTGTGTGCATCCCGGCGGCATCCGCACCAGCATCGAAAAAGCGGGGCGTCGCTGCGCGGCTGCCGGAACCGCTGAGGATCGTTTCGCGGGCTTGGCAGAGAAGATGCTCCTGACGCCGCCCGAGGATTGTGCTGCCGACATTCTTGAAGGCCTGCGCCGGGGACGCAAACGCATCATCACCGGCAACAAGTCATCCGTGATGTTCTGGATTTCGCGCTTGCTGCCAAGCTCATACCCGCGTGTGCTGAAACTGATGGCCAACTGACGTGATACCGGAACCACGAATGAAGCCCATATACGTTGTCGGCACTTCCATGACGGTCTTCGGACGTCACCTTGAACGCTCTCTGGACGACCTCGCGCGTGAAGCCGTCGAGATTGCACTGACCGATGCCAACTGCAGACGCGAGGACTTGGGCGCGGTGTTCTACGCCGGCATGACCAATGGCCCGCTGCAGGGACAAATCGCGATTCCCGGACAGGTCGTGCTCAGCAAGATCGGGATTGAAGGCATTCCGATCTTCAACATCGAGAACGCCTGCGCTTCCGGCAGCTCGGCGTTTCATCTCGCGGTGCAGAGCCTGCAGGCCGGCGCCTGCGACGTTGCGCTGGCGGTCGGCGCAGAGAAGATGAACATTGCCGACAAGGCCAAGGCCTTTGCGCTGTTCGATGCAGGGTGGGATGTCTCGCAGGTCGAGCAGAATGCCGCAACGCTTGAGAAACTCGGCGAAGGCATCGTGGCGCCGGCGGGATCAGAATCTCCGCGTCCATACAGCAAGTTCATGGCGATCTACGCCGCGCTGTGTCGCAACCACATGGCGCGCTGGGGCACCACGCAGCGCCAGATCGCCGCGGTGTCGGCGAAGAACCATGCGCACTCCGTGCACAACCCCTATTCGCAGTTCCGCCAGGCATTCAGTGTCGAAGAGATTCTCGCCGCGGCGCCGATCACCTATCCGCTGACGCTGCC
>JALYJV010000069.1 GCA_030775105.1 Pseudomonadota bacterium
ACGCACTATCACCTGCGCGAATTGCGCGACCAGCTCGCCGGCACGATGAGCGGCGGCCAGAAGCAGCGCCTTGCGCTCGCCGGCGCCGTGCTGCACAAGCCGGACCTGCTGCTGCTCGATGAGCCGACCAGCGCAGTCGATCCGCAGTCGCGTCGCGACTTCTGGGATTCGCTGTTCGAACTCGCGCACGCCGGCACGACAGTGCTTGTTTCAACGCATTACATGGACGAAGCCGAGCGCTGCACGCGCCTCGCGATTCTCGATCACGGCAAGCTGGTTGCCGACGGCAGCCCGCAGGAGCTGATTGCTGCACTTCCCGGACGCACGCTGCTGATCGAGAACCCGCGGCTGCGCGAAACCCACCATGCGCTGCAGACATTGCCAGGCATTCTGGCCACCGCGCAGATCGGCCTGTCGTTGCGTGTGCTCGCCGTTGGCGGCGATGACATCGAGGCACGCATCCGTGCCCATTTGCACGGCGCAGGGATTGACGGTCGCATCAGTGCAGCAATACCGAATCTCGAAGACGTCTTCGTCGCCGCGACGCGGCGCGGCGCCAATGGTGCACCGCAATGAATCTGCGCAGGCTGGGCGCCATCGTGCTCAAGGAACTGCGTCAGCTGCGTCGCGATCGCCTGACCTTTGGAATGATTGTCGGCATCCCGGTGATGGAGCTGGTGATGTTCGGCTACGCGATCAACATGGACGTGCGCCACCTCGACGCTGCTGTTCTTGATCTCGCCAACACCGCGCGCTCGCGCGAACTGATCGCCGGTATTTCCGCCACTCAGGTGATGAATCTGGAGACGCGCCTGTCAGCGCCGGCGCAGATCGATGAACTGATGCGCGAAGGCCGCATCAGCGCTGCGCTTGTCGTGCCAGAGGATTTCGAAACGCGCCTCGAACGCCGCGACCGGCCGGCACTGCAGATCATCGTTGATGGCTCAGACCAGGTCATACAAGCGGCCGCGCGTCAGCTGGCGGCCTACCCGGTTTACGGCAGTGTGGGCTGGACCCAACGCGTCGCGCCGGTGGAGGTGGTCAACCTGTACAACCCGGCGCGCATCGCACCGTTCAACACGGTGCCCGGTCTGGTCGGCGTGATCCTGACGATGACGATGGTGCTGTTCACATCCGTCGCTCTCGTGCGTGAACGCGAACGCGGCAATCTGGAAATGCTGATCGCGACACCGGTCTCGCCGTGGGAACTGACGTTGGGCAAGGTGCTGCCATTCATCGGCATAGGCCTGCTGCAGACGACGGTAATCCTGCTGATGGGCTTGCTGCTGTTCGGCGTGCCGGTGCGCGGCTCGCTCATTGCGCTGTACACCGCGTCGCTGGTGTTCATCGTCGCCAGCCTCTCGCTCGGCGTGCTGCTGTCGACGATCGCACGCACGCAGTTTCAGGCGATGCAGATGACGATGGTGACCTTCCTGCCGCAGATTCTGCTGTCCGGCTTCATGTTTCCGTTCGCCGGCATGCCCAAGCTCGCGCAATGGATTGCCGAGATCATGCCGCTGACGCACTTCCTGCGCCTGGTGCGCGGCATCATGCTGCGCGGCGCCAGCCTGGCGGACCTGTGGCCACCGCTCGTTGCGCTGATCGCCTTCGTCATCATTGCACTGACGGTTGCGGTGTCGCGCGTCCACAAACGCCTGGATTGACGCCCAACAAAAATGCCGGGTGGACCTTCATCCACCCGGCATCGCTCAGAGGATCAACTGATCATCCCGCGCTGGCTGCTTTCGCGGCGTCGAGTTCCTTCTTCAGATCATGCGAGCGCTGGATGACGTACTGGTGGATCGCCTCCACGTCTTCCGGCGTGAGCATGTCCATGAAGCCCGGCATGCCCTTCTGCGCAAACGCACCGGCAAGAATGCCGGCAAAGATCTTGTGCTTCTCCGGCGACAGGTAGCGCAGGTCCGGCAACTCGCTGCCGGCAATCGCGCTGAGGCCGTGGCAAACGCCGCAGACGCCATTGAAAAGATCACGGCCCTTGGCGATCGTCGCCGCGTCGGCGGTCACGGGCGGCAGCTCCGGCAGTTCAACCAGCGTGTTCTGCGGCGGCGGCAGCTGCGCGGTACCGCCGAGCTTGTAGGTCAGGATGCGCGCTTCCGGGCGAACCTTGACGACATTCGACAGGCCACCGAGGCCGAGCGGGAACGCACCGCCCCAGCCGGCCGCGACGCTGACGTACTGCACGCCGTCGATCTCGTAGCTCATCGGCCCGGCCATGACACCGGTGTTTGCTGGCGCCTCCCACAGCTTGTCGCCCTTGCCGGCGTCGTAGGCGACGAAGCGACCGTCGGCTGTGCCCTGGAATACCAGGCCGCCTGCGGTCGGCATCGTGCCGCCGTTCCAGATCGTCACGTAGTCCTGACGCCAGACCTCCTTCTTCGCCACCGGGTCCCAGGCCACGAGGTGCCCGCTGTACATGCCCTGCACGCCGGCCATCTCCGCCGGATTCTCCGGCAGCGTCAGCGGTTTGGCGCCGAGGTGCCAACGACCCTTGCCCGAATACTTCTGATCGTTGTCCGGCTCGTACAGCGCCGGCGCCACCTGCATCGGAATGTAGACCAGACCGGTCTGCGGGCTGAACGACATCGGCTGCCAGTTGTGCGCACCGAGCGGGCCCGGATAGACCAGCTTCGGTCCAGTCGTCCAGTCACCGTCGGCGGTCTCGACCGGTCGGCCGGTCTTCAAGTCGACATGCGTCGCCCAGTTTGCGGTCGAATACTTGTCTGCGGAAATCAACTCACCGGTCGCGCGATCGATGACGTAGAAGAACGCGTTCTTCGGCGCCTGCATGATGACCTTGCGCTGTTTGCCATCGATGGCGAGCTCGGCAAGGATCAGGCTCTGTGTGGCGGTGTAGTCCCAGGTCTCGCCCGGCGTGGTCTGGTAGTGCCAGACGTAGTCACCGCTGTCCGGCCTGACCGCGACGATCGACGACAGGAACAGGTTGTCGCCCTTGCCATCGCTGCGCGCCTTGCGGTTCCAGGTCGAGCCGTTGCCGACGCCGAAGTACAGCAGGTCGAGCTCCGCGTCATAGGCCATCGAATCCCAGACCGTGCCACCGCCGCCGAGCTTCCAGTACTGGTCACCGAACCAGGTCTTCTGCGCCATCTCCATGGCCTTGCTCTCCGGCGGGTTCGCCGGGTCGCCGGGCACGGTGAAGAAGCGCCAGACCAGCTTGCCGGTCTCGGCGTCGTAGGCACCGAGATATCCGCGCACACCCAATTCCGCGCCGCCGTTGCCGATGATGACCTTGCCCTTCACCACGCGCGGCGCACCGGTGATGGTGTAGCTGCGCTCGTGGTCGACGATCGTGTCGGTTTCCCAGACCTTGGCGCCGGTCTTTGCATCGAGCGCGATCAGACGACCGTCATAGGCGCCGACGTAGACCTTGCCCTTCCACACCGCAACGCCGCGATTGGGGACGCCACAACAGCCATGACGACCGAAATCGCGCGGCACCTGCGGATCGAACTTCCACAGTTCCTTGCCGGTGACCGGATCAAGTGCGGAGACGATCGAGAACGCACCGGTGACATACATAACGCCATCGACGACGATCGGCGTCGCCTCTGCCGCGCGGTCCAGATCGAGCTTGTAGGTCCAGGCGAGGCCGAGCTTGGACACGTTGTCCTTGGTGATCGAACCCAATGGGCTGTAACGCTGCTCGGCGTAGTTGCGGCCGTAGCTCATCCAGCTGCCCGGCTCGCTGTCGGCCGCGGTCAGGCGGGCGGCGTCTACCTTGGCCAGGGATTTCTCCTCGGCCACATTCGGCGAAGCCACAGCTTGCTCGTCTGATTTCGATTTGCAGGCCGTCAGCGCCAGGGCGACAACCACAGGCAACAGCAACGGCAAACGCCGCATCGGCTTCTTCATTGTTCGTGCCTCCTCCAGAGGTGCGTGAGCGGTCGCCCCCAGCAAAGGTGACGCCGCGTTCAGAGTTTACTCCGCCGCGTCGGCGCCGCACCTACCCGTCCGGCGATCCGTTCCGCACCGCCGCATTCGCGCGCAACTGGCGTTCGCGAATCGCCATGAACAGCGCAATCGCAAAGGCGTAACTGGTGATCAGGCTCATGACGAAATAGAACCAGCCGGCGCGCATGCCACTGCGCTTCGCATCAATGATCGTCCACATCGGGAACAGCAGCAGGTTGGCGATGATCAGATCCTGGCCGCCGGAAGCAGAAGCAGGATTGACGAACAGCAGCGTCGTCCAGTGCCACCAGCCGACCTGGTCGCCGTAGCCACGGAAGTACTGGAAGTTGAAGTACCAGCCGATGATCAGCGCCGGCAGCGCAATCAGATAGCAGGCCGCCTCGAATGCCGACGTCCCGCCGCCGCGGTACAGCTCGCGGTTGAGCCAGACGATGTAGACGATGGCCAGCAGGCCGATCGAGACGTAGAAGATTTCCGAAGCCGACATGCGTGATCCCCCGATCCACTGACGAGCCTTGAGTCTAGGCCGACCACGCGCGCAAACCTCGGCAGTTCGGACGAGGGTCTGGCCTGCGAGCCTCATCAGCGATCGCGCATAGGCCGGTGCAGTCGGTTCGTGCATGAAGTACGCGTGCACTTCGCCCCAGCGCGTCACCTCAATCCGCTCGATCCAGCGTGCGAGATCAGCTTCGACATAGTGTTCAAGGCGTAGACGCAGGTAACCCCAATCAGCGGTCTCGTTCAAAGGTGGCGGCGCATGATCCTCACGCTCGCTGAGGTACAGTGCGGCGCCGCGCTCGCGGAGCAGGTCATAGGTCTCGTCGCAGAACCAGCTGTCATGCCGGAACTCGAACGCCGCGCGCCGCCCGATCGGTAGCAGCTGCAGGAAATCCCGCAGCCGCGGCGTGTCCTTCTTCATTGAAGGCGGCAACTGGAACAGCACCGGGCCACACTTGTCAGCCAGCGCTTCAAGCACCGTGAAGAGGCGCGCGAGGGATTCCGCCGCCCGCCCTGCCTCGAGCCTGGCGTCATGCGTGATGGCCTTCGGCGACTTGATGGAGAACCGGAAGTTCTCAGGCGTGTTCAGTGCCTATTTTTCCAGCGTTTCAGGCTTGGGAATCGCGTAATAGCTGCTGTTGATCTCGACCGTCGGCAACTGCGTAGCGTAGTCCGCGAGCATGTCGGCGGATTTGATCTTCTCGGGATAGAAGACGCCCTTCCATTCTGCGAAGGAAAAACCGCTGGCTCCGGCGATGATCTGCGTCATATCCACGCTCCCGCTTATGCCGCTTTAGCCCCCGAAAGCTTCATAAGGCCACCTTGGGTGAA
>JALYJV010000070.1 GCA_030775105.1 Pseudomonadota bacterium
GATACACCGCGCGTTGCGCGGCACTCGACCCGAACGGAGATATTAGGGGCGCACCACAAATACCCCGTTCGCATCGAGTGCCTGCGAAGCAGGTGTATCGAGATGCCCCAGCGTACCGTCCGTACCAACGAAAAAGCCCTCTCCCACACGGTGTGGAAGAGGGCCTTGGTTTTCCGGCCAGCTACTTCGTCAGCGCCGCACAAGCCTTGCCCAGACGCGCCAGCCCTTCTGTCACATCGGCCTCGGTGATGTTCAGCGCCGGCGCAAAACGCAGCACGTCCGGTCCCGCAACGAGGAGCCAGACGCCTTCGGCGAGGCCGGCGTTGACGATGTCCTTGCCGCGGCCTTTCCAGGCCTCGACCAGCGGCGCACCCAGCAGCAGACCCATGCCGCGCGGCTCGATGAACAGACCATATTGCTTGCCCAGTGCCACCAGGCCCGCACGCAGCTGCTCTGAACGCTCGGCGACATTGCGCTTGAGCTCGGACTTGGCGATCTCGTCGATCACCGCACCCGCAACCGCGCAGGCCAGGGGATTGCCGCCATAGGTCGAACCATGCGTGCCGAAGGCCAGCACTTCGGCATATTCATTGGTCGTCAGCATCGCGCCGATCGGAAAACCGCCGCCCAGGCCCTTGGCCGTCGTGAGCACATCCGGCACGACGCCCATCTGCTCATGGGCGAACAGCGTGCCGCTGCGGCCGTTGCCGGTCTGCACTTCGTCCAGAATCATCAGTGCCTGATGCTTGTCGCACAGCGCACGTATGCCCTTGATGAACTCAGGCGTGGCGGGCAATACGCCGCCCTCGCCCTGTACCGGCTCGACGACGACCGCGCAGACGCTGTCGTCCATTGCCGCTGTCAATGCAGCGAGATCGTTGAACGGCAGATGGCGGATCGCGCCCGGCAACGGCTCGAAGCCCTGCGTGTACTTGGCCTGTCCGCCGACGCTGACGGTAAACAGCGTGCGGCCGTGGAAGGCGTTGTGGAACGAAATGATCGTGTTCTTGTGCGGCCCGAACTGGGTGTTGCCCCGGCGACGGGCGAGCTTGAACGCCGCCTCGTTGGCCTCGGCGCCGGAATTGCAGAAGAACACCTTGTCGGCAAACGTCAGGTCGACCAGCTTCTGTGCCAGCTTGAGGGCCGGCTCGTTGGTCATCACGTTCGACAGGTGCCACAGCTTGCCGGCCTGTTCGGTCAGCGCCGCCAGCAGCTGCGGGTTGGCGTGGCCGAGCACGGTGACCGCGATTCCGGCGGCGAAATCGACATATTCACGCCCCTGGGTGTCCCACAGGCGCGAACCGATGCCGCGCTCCGGAATCAGCTCTGCGGGCTGATAGTTGGGGACCATCACCTGATTGAACGTGGCACGACTCACAGCAGACATGACAAACACCTCACACATTCGGCCGCCTAGCCGGAATGACGGCGGCCCGAAAAGGAACCTCTGAACAGGCGCCGGAAAGCCGCAGCGCCTGATCGGAGACTCCTATGAAGCGGCGCAGTATAAATGCTGCGCGCCGGAATCGGAGGTTTCCAATAGACTTCGGGGATAACCACCCGTCGGAGCGGGCAGACGCTGTGAAAAAAGCATTGATCACCGGCATCACCGGACAGGACGGCGCCTATCTGGCCGAGTCGCTGCTGAAGAAAGGCTACGAGGTCCATGGCATCAAGCGCCGCTCGTCGCTGTTCAACACCGACCGCATCGACCACCTGTACCAGGACCCGCACGAATCGGGCCGACGCCTGTTCCTGCACTACGGCGATCTGACCGACTCGACCAACCTGATCCGCATCGTGCAGGACGTGCAACCGGACGAGATCTACAACCTCGGCGCACAGAGTCACGTCGCGGTGTCGTTCGAAAGCCCGGAATACACCGCCAACGGCGATGCACTTGGCACGCTGCGCCTGCTTGAGGCGATCCGCATCCTCGGCATGGAGAAGACCACGCGCTTCTACCAGGCCTCGACGTCCGAACTGTATGGCAAGGTCCAGGAAACACCGCAGCGCGAAACCACGCCGTTCTATCCACGCTCGCCGTATGGCGTCGCCAAGCTCTACGCCTACTGGATCACGGTCAACTACCGCGAGTCCTACGGCATGTATGCCTGCAACGGCATCCTGTTCAATCACGAATCGCCGATCCGCGGCGAAACCTTCGTCACCCGCAAGATCACCCGCGCGATCTCACGCATCGCGCTGGGCATGCAGGACTGTCTCTATCTCGGCAACCTCAGCGCCTTGCGCGACTGGGGCCATGCGCGCGACTACGTCGAGATGCAATGGCTGATGCTGCAGCAGGACGCGCCGGATGATTTCGTCATCGCCACCGGCGTGCAGCATTCGGTGCGCGACTTCGTCAATCACAGCGCGGCCGAGCTCGGCATCGAGATCGAATGGCGCGGCACTGGCGTCGACGAAGTCGGCATCGTTGCCAACGTCGGCGACCCAGAATTCAAGCTCAAGCCGGGCCAGCGCATCGTCGCAGTCGATCCCAAGTATTTCCGTCCGACCGAAGTCGATACCCTGCTCGGCGACCCGACCAAGGCGCGCGAAAAGCTGGGCTGGGTGCCCACAACGACGTTTGCAGAACTGGTCACGGAAATGGTGACCGAAGATCTGAAGTCCGCGCAGCGTGATCGTCTCGTGCAGGGCGCCGGTTTCCAGGTCTACGAGCATCACGAATAAGTCTGCGCCGATGAAATCCGACGCACGCATCTACGTTGCCGGCCACAACGGCCTTGCCGGCTCCGCAATCGTCCGCGCGCTGCGCGCTGCGGGCCATGCGCAGATCATCACGCGCACGCACCGCGAACTCGACCTCACCGCGCAAGTCGAGGTCGATGCGTTCTTCGCGAAAGAGAAACCGCAGTACGTGTTTCTCGCCGCGGCCAGGGTTGGCGGCATTCACGCCAACAGCGTCTACCCGGCCGAGTTCATCCGCGACAACCTGGCGATCCAGACCAACGTCATTCATTCGGCCTGGACGCATGGCGTCACCAAGCTGCAGTTCCTCGGCTCCTCGTGCATCTACCCCAAGCTCGCACCGCAGCCGATGCCGGAGCAGTGCCTGCTGACCGGCGCACTGGAACCGACCAACGAGTGGTACGCCATCGCCAAGATCGCCGGCATCAAGATGTGCCAGGCGTATCGCCGACAGTATGGCTTCGACGCGATCAGCCTGATGCCGACCAACCTCTACGGCCCGGGCGACAACTTCAATCTCGAAAACGCCCACGTCCTGCCGGCACTGATTCGCAAGTTCCACGAAGCCAAGCAACGCAGCGATGCCGAAGTCGTCATGTGGGGCAGCGGCACGCCGCGCCGTGAGTTCCTCCACGTCGATGATCTCGGTGCAGCCGCCGTGCTGCTGATGCAGGACTACAGCGGCGAGGACATCATCAATGTCGGTGTCGGCACCGATGTGGCTATCCGCGAACTCGCGGAGATCGTGCAGGGCGTGACCGGCTATCAGGGCCGCATCGTGCAGGACCTCAGCAAACCCGACGGCCCACCGCGCAAGCTGCTCGACGTCTCGCGTCTGCATGCGCTGGGGTGGAGAGCCCGGATCGGGCTGGAGGACGGCATCAAGCAGACCTATCGCTGGTTTGTCGACAACGCGGGCAATCTTCGCGCCTGATTTTCGCTGGTCGAGTCACGCCGCCATCCGGACGACGCCCAGCCGCTTGCGCTGCCCGTGCAACTGCCAGAGATCAAACGACGCCTGATGCCCCAACCAGCTTTCGGCACTCTTGCCGAAAGCCAACTCGAGGCGCAGAGCCATTTCAGCGCTCACCGACGCGCGGCCATTCACAATCTCAGACAGCGTCTTGCGCGAAATCCTGAGCTGTTCTGCGGCCCTGGTAATGGAAAGATTCAAGGGCTTGAGCCACAGCTCACTCAGAATTTCGCCGGGATGCGGAGGGTTGAATTGCGTCATGGGATGCTCATTCAGTGATAGTCGAGGTAGTTGACGATCTCGGCGTCTCCTGCGGTGAAACGAAAGATCACGCGCCAGTTGGCTTGCACAGTTACCGCCCATTGGCCCGCGCGATCGCCTCGCAACGGGTGAAGCGCCAGACCGGGTGCATTCATGTCTTCGACCGTACGGGCCTGTTCCAGCAAAGCAAGAATCAAGCGCAAACGCTGCGCATGGATGGCCTGAATGCCCGCTTTGCTGCCAGAGCGACAGAAGCGTTCGAGCCCCTTGTGCGCGAAGCTTTTGATCATGCGTCAACTGTAACCCTTATAGTTACATATCGCAACCCAGTGGGTTACATCTTTCGTCAGACCGCCTGCCCCGCCGCAAAACCCGAAGCCCAGGCCCATTGAAAATTGAAACCGCCGAGATGGCCGGTGACGTCGACGACCTCGCCGATGAAGTACAGGCCTTTCTGTCGCTGTGATTCCATGGTCTTCGACGACAGTTCATCGGTATCGACGCCGCCGAGGGTGACTTCGGCAGTTCGATAACCTTCGGTGCCGCTGGCGATGATCGGCCAGCACTGCAGCTGTTCCGCAATCTCGCGCAGCGTCTGCTTGCGGATGTCGCGCATCGGCTTGTTCTCGAACCAGACCTCGCACAGGCGCTGCGCAAAGCGCTTGGGCAGCAGTTCGCCCAGGATGGTTTTCAGTTCGGCCGCGGGATGCTTCTGCTGCTGCGCACTGAGCAGTTCGAAGGCATCTTCGCCAGGCAACAGATCCAGCACCAGTGGAACACCGGGCTGCCAGTACGATGAAATCTGCAGGATCGACGGCCCGCTGAGACCGCGATGGGTGATCAGCATCGCGTTGCGAAACTCAGTATCCGCGCAACGGGCGATGACCGGCAACGCCACCCCCGCAAGATCCGCGTAGTGATCCAGGTGCGTGCCGCTCAGCGTCAGCGGCACGAGGCCGGCGCGGGTCGGCAGCACGCTGTGCCCGAATTGCTTCGCAAGCATGTACCCGAAGCCGGTCGCACCCATGCTCGGTATCGACAGCCCCCCGGTCGCCACGATCAACGAAGAAGCGCGATGGCGGCCTCGCGCGGTATCGACGACGAACCAACCGTCGACATGATCAACTGCACTGACCGCGCAGTCGACGTCGATGCGCACACCGACTGCAGCGCACTCGTCGAGCAGCATTCTGACGATCTGCTTCGACGAGTCGTCGCAGAACAGCTGGCCGAGTTCCTTCTCGTGCCAGGTAATGCCGTGGCGGTCGACCATGTCGATGAACTGCTGCGGCCGATAGCGCGCCAGCGCGGACTTGCAGAAATGCGGATTGCGCGACAGGAAGTTCGCCGGCGTCGTGTGCAGGTTGGTGAAGTTGCAGCGCCCGCCGCCGGACATCAGGATTTTCTTGCCGACGCGGTTGGCGTGTTCGACCACCAGCACGCTGCGGCCACGCTGGGCTGCGGTGAGTGCACACATCAGACCGGCGGCACCGCCGCCGATGATCAGCGCGTCAAACGACATCCGCGCTGGATCCCTGAGACCTATGAATCCTTGCGGCCATAGATGTCGTCGAAGCGCACGATATCGTCCTCGCCGAGATAGCCGCCCGACTGCACTTCGATCAACTCCATCGGCTGCATGCCCGGATTCTCCAGGCGATGCCGGCTGCCGATCGGAATGAAGGTCGACTGGTTCTCGCTGAGCAGGAACTCCTTGTCGTCGCAGCGCACCTTGGCCGTGCCGCAGACGACGATCCAGTGCTCGGCGCGGTGGTGATGCATCTGCTCGCTGAGCTTCTGTCCCGGCTTGACGATGATGCGCTTGACCTGGAACCGCGGCCCGGCAGCGAGCGCTTCATAGCTGCCCCAGGGTCGATGGACGACGGCGTGCGTATCCGCTTCGCTGCGCTTCAGGGCCTTGAGGCGAGCAACAATGGCCTTGACGTCCTGCGCATGCTCACGCGTCGTGACCAGCACCGCATCCTTGGTCGAGATGATGACCTGGTCGCGCAGACCGAGTGCCGCAACCAGTCGATGCTCGCTGTGCACCAGCATGCCTTCGCTCTGCTCGATCATTACGTCGCCAAAACTGTAGTTGCCCTGGGCGTCCTTGGTCAGCTTGTCGAGGTAGGACCATGAGCCGACATCGTCCCAGCCGGCATCCATCGTCACCAGGGCCGCCTTTTCGGTCTTCTCCATCACCGCGTAGTCGATCGAATCCGAACGACATTGCATGAAGGCTTGCGGATCAAGGCGAATGAAATCGAGATCCTTCTTCGCCAGCTCCAGTGCGGCGCGGCAGTGCGCGACCATGTCCGGCCCTGTTGTACTCAATGCCGACTCATAGCGGCTCAGCTCGGAGAGGAACAATCCAGCCGGAAACAGGAACAGACCGCCGTTCCAATCGTAGCCGCCCTCTGCAAGAAAGGCCGCCGCGTGCTGGGCATCCGGCTTTTCGACAAAGCGCTCGAGTGCGTAGACACCGTCGCTCATCGCCGGACCGCGCTTGAGATAGCCGTAGCCGGTTTCGGCGCGCGTCGGCTTGATGCCGAACACCATCAGGCGCCCGGCGCGGGCAGCGCCCGCCGCCAGATTCGCCGCGACGCAGAACGCCGGCACATCGGCAACGACGTGATCCGCGCTCATCAGGAACACCAGCGTCTGATCGCCATGACGCTGCTGCACATGCAAGGCTGCGACCGCCGCCGCCGCTGCGGTATTGCGCCCGGCCGGTTCGAGAATGATCGCGGCGTCGTGGATCCCGATCTCGCGCAGCTGCTCGGCGACGATGAAACGGTGACCGTCGCCGCAGATCACGACCGGGGCGGTCGCATGCGCCAATTGCTGCGCGCGCATCGCGGTCTGCTGCAACAGCGTGTGCTCGCCACCGATACGCAGGAACTGCTTCGGATAGGCCTCGCGCGACAGCGGCCATAGGCGCGTGCCCGAGCCGCCCGCCAGAATCACCGGGACCAGCACCGGCGTGGATGAGCTTGAATGACTTGCGACGCGATCAGGCACAGGCATCGATCAGGCTCAGTAGTTTTTCAGTCTGACGCTGCATCAGCAGTGCATCTCCCCGCGCTTCCACATTGAGTCGCAGCACCGGCTCGGTATTCGAGCCGCGCAGATTGAAACGCCAATCGGCGAACTCCAGACTCAGGCCATCGGTGCGATCAACATGCAGCGCCGCACCAGCGTACTCGATCTCGACGCGTTCGATCACCGCCGCGACGCTGGACACCTTGCGGTTGATCTCGCCGCTGGCCGGAAACTTCAGCATGCGCTCGCCGACCAGGTCGGCCAGCGACTGACCGCTGGCACTGATCAGCGCAGCAACCAGCAGCCAGGGAACCATGCCGTTGTCGCAGTAGGCGAAGTCGCGGAAATAGTGGTGCGCGCTCATCTCGCCGCCGTAGATCGCATCTTCCTTGCGCATGCGCTCCTTGATGAAGGCATGGCCGGTCTTCGACTGCACGGCAATGCCACCCGCGGCTTCAACCAGATCGATCGTATTCCAGCTCAGGCGCGGGTCGTGGATGATCTTCGCGCCCGGTTCGCGCTTGAGCATCGCCGCCGCGAGCAGACCAACGATGTAATACCCCTCGATGAAACGGCCATCGCCGTCGAACAGGAAGCAGCGGTCGAAATCGCCATCCCAGGCCACACCCAGATCGGCGCCATGCGCGCGCACTGCATCTGCCGTTGCCGCACGGTTCTCCGGCAGCAGCGGATTGGGAATGCCGTTGGGAAAATCCGGATCCGGCTGATGCTGGATGCGGATCAGATCGAACGGCAGATGCGGGGCCAATGCATCGACCACCAGACCCGCCGTGCCGTTGCCGGCGTTGACGACGATCTTCAGCGGCTTCAGCGCCGCGACATCCACATAGCCGAGCAGATGGCGCACGTAGTCGGCGCGCAGGTCGAGCGGCTTGAGCTGCGCGACGCCGCTGGGCTCGGCGGTGGAAGTCTCGACCTCGCGCTGCAGTTCGCGCAAGCCGCTGTCCCCCGAGATCGGTTGGGCACCAGCGCGCACCAGCTTCATGCCGTTGTAGTCCGCGGGGTTGTGGCTCGCGGTGATCATGATTCCGCCATCGAGCCTGGCGTGGAAGGTCGCGAAGTAGACCTCCTCGGTGCCACACAGGCCGAGATCGAACACCTCGCAGCCGCCGTGATTCAGACCCAGCGCGAGTGCCTTGAGCAGCGCCTCGGAACTGTGCCGGATGTCGCGGCCGAGCACGACACGCCGCGCGTTCAGCTGGCGCGCATATGCCAGGCCCAGGCGATAGGCGACGGTTTCATTGAGCTCGTCAGGCACACGCCCGCGGATGTCGTAAGCCTTGAAGGCAGCGGCGGGATTCACCTGGCTTCTCCGTGCTCAGTACGCCGGCCGCTGATGCCAGCGCCAGGCGGTTTCGATGATCGAACGGATGTCGCTGTACTGCGGCTGCCAGCCCAACTCTGCACGTGCGCGCGCACTGCTGGCGACAAGCCGCGCCGGATCACCTGCGCGGCGCGGCGCCACTTCGACGGACAGCCTGCGGCCGGTGACCGCTTCGACCGCGCTGAGAATCTCGCGCACCGAGTAGCCCTGGCCGTTACCGAGGTTGTAGCAGGCAAAGCCCGGCTGCCGGTCCAGCGCGACCAGGGCCTTGAGGTGCGCATCGGCCAGATCATTGACGTGGATGTAGTCGCGCACGCAGGTGCCGTCGGCAGTCGGATAGTCATCACCGAATATCCTGACCGGCAGGGCCTCGCCCGCCGCCGCGCGCAGCAGGCGCGGAATCAGATGGGTCTCCGGCTCATGCGACTCGCCGATTTCACCGGCCGGGTCTGCGCCTGCCGCGTTGAAATAGCGCAGCGAAACGGCGCGCAAGCCGTAGGCGGTGGCGCAGTCTCCAAGTAATTGTTCGACGGCGAGCTTGGTCCGGCCATACGGATTGACCGGGCGCATCGAATGGGACTCGTCGATCAGCGCAGCCTCCGGCTCGCCGAAGATCGACGCCGTCGACGAGAACACGAAGCGCGACACACCATGACGGTGCATCGCGTCGAGCAATGTCAGTGTGTGCGATACGTTGTTCCGGTAGTAGCCCAGTGGATCGGCAACGGATTCGCTGACGATGGAGCTCGCGGCGAAGTGCATCACCGCATCGATCGCATGGCTGCCGAACAGAGCGTCGAGTGCCGCCGCATCACCGATGCTGGCCTCGACGAAATCCCCCCAGCGCAGCGCGGCACGATGTCCGGTGGAGAGATTGTCGCAGACCACGACGCGATGGCCGTGGTCTGCGAGTTGCTTGCACATGTGCGCACCGATGTATCCGGCGCCACCGACAACCAGCACATTCATGCGTGCTTGCCGGCTCGGTTCGATCAACCCTTGGCCTGCGCCTGGCCTTCAGCCTGGATCTTCGACAGATGCTCGGCCAGCGCAGCCGGCGGCATGTAACCGTTGACGACTTCGCCATCCGGCAGGATCAGCATCGGCGTACCACGCAGGCCCAGCTGGCTGCCCAGCGCGTATTCACGCGTGATCGGATTTTCGCAGTCCGTACCGGTGGTTGCCGGCAACGGCGCACCGGCCTTGGCGGTCGTCAAAGCATCCTTGCGATCCGCCGAGCACCAGACTGCCTCTGCCTTGCGGAAGGAATCCGTATTCGGCCCCGAACGCGGGTAGAACGCGTAGCGGATCTCGATACCCAGCGCGGTGTATTCATTGATCTCGCGATGCAGCTTGCGGCAGTAGCCGCAGTCGATATCGGTGAAGACCGTCACCACGCGCTCCGGATCGGTGCCGTCCGTCGGCGAGTAGACAATCATGTTGTCGGTGCCCAGCTCGTTGAGCTTGGCGACACGATTGGTCTTGCGCTTGTCCTCGGTCAGGCTCTTGCCGCTAGCGAGCTCAAACAAGTCACCTTCAATCAGGTACTTGCCGTCGGCCGTCACATAGGCGAAGTTGGAACCGGACTGGATTTCGTAGAGGCCGTCGGCATCGGTCGCGCGAATCTCCGCGTTGGCCGCGCCGGGCAGCAGACGCGTCAGGTTGGCACGGATCGCTTCGACGCCGGTGGCGCCGGGAGCGACATCGGTCGCAGTAGGCGACTCCGAATCGACTGACGGCGCGCAGGCCGATACGAGGGCGCCGAGCAGCAGCAAGGCGGAGGCGGAAAAAGCGGTGCGCAGGGTCATTGCAGGTCCAACCGTTGGAATGTGCGCATTATGACAGCAGCGATGGCAAAGGATTCCATCCCTCAGCGCGGCTTCTAACCCCGGGGATGGTGCCTGGTATGGATTTCCCGC
>JALYJV010000071.1 GCA_030775105.1 Pseudomonadota bacterium
GCCGATGGCCTTGCGCTCGGCAGCAGCGATTTCTTTGCCGAACTGGATCGCTGGGTTGCGCGCGAAGCGCCGGCACCGCTCGATGCGACCTTGCCCTTTGTCGGTGGCTGGTTCTTCCTGCTGGGTTACGAAGCGGCGCGCTGGGTTGAGCCGAAGCTGCAGTTGCCAGATTCGCCGCACGCGCTGCCGGACTCGCTGGCGGTGCGCTGCCGCGCTGCACTGATCCATGACCGCGAGCAGAGTCAGCTGCACCTGATCAGTGAATCCGGCGCCGCCGCGCTGGCGCAGCTGAGTGACGATGTGGAAGACGTCCGCGTCGCTGTACCTGCAGATCCGCAGGATTGGATCGCTAGCGCCATTGCCGAGCAGGCGCCTCAACAGTTCACCGACGGCGTCAGCCGCATTCTCGAATGGTTGCGCGCGGGTGATGTGTTCCAGATCAACCTGTCGCGGCCCTGGGATGCGGTGATCCCCGACGAGGTATGTCCTGCGGCTCTGTATCGGCGACTGCGTATGACCAATCCGGCGCCGTTTGCCGGTATCGCGCGCTGGGGTGACAGCGCGGTCGTCAGCTCCTCGCCCGAGCGACTACTGCAGATCAACGGGCGTACGGCGCAGACCCGGCCGATTGCCGGTACGCGACGACGCGGTCGCAGCGCGATCGAGGATGCGCAGCTCAGAGCCGTGCTGCTCGGCAATCTGAAGGAGCGCGCCGAGCACGTCATGCTGATTGATCTCGAACGCAATGATCTCGGCCGGGTCTGCGAGCCGGGCAGCATCGATGTCAGCGAGCTGATGTCGCTCGAAAGCTACGCCCACGTTCATCACATCGTCTCGAACGTGCGCGGGCAGTTGCGCGCCAATGTCGGGCCCGGTGCAGCGTTGCGCGCGGTATTTCCGGGCGGCACGATCACCGGCTGTCCGAAGGTGCGGGCGATGCAGATCATTGCCGAGCTTGAAGGCGAGGGTCGCGGGCCGTATACCGGTTCGATGGGTTATCTCTCTCGTGACGGGCGCATGGACAGCAACATCCTGATTCGCTCGCTGGTCTGGCAGGCGGGCAGACTGCGCCTGCGTACCGGCGCCGGCATCGTTGCCGATTCCGAACCGCAGGCCGAACTCGAAGAGACGCGCGCGAAGGCGCGCGGCCTCTTGCTGGCACTGGAACGCAATGCATGAGCCTGCTGACGCTGTGCGATGGTCTGGAAGTCGATGCGCGCGTCGCCGGCAGCCGCGCGCTGCAGTACGGCGACGGCGTGTTCCGCACGCTGCTATACGCACAGGGTCAACTCATCGATTGGGAACGCCACGTTGACAAGCTCGCTGCCGATTGCGCGGCGTTGCAGCTGACGATGCCGGATCCCGTGCAGCTCGCGGTCGATGCACGCAGGGCCGTCGGCAGCCACCGCGAGGCGATCGTCAAGGTCATCGTCGCGCGTCAGGCCGGTGAGCGCGGCTACCGCTCGGCCGGCACGGCGAGCGAGTGCTGGATCATCGCCAGTTCTGCGCCTGCGGAAAACTCGCTGGCCTGTCGCGCAGGCATCCGTGTCGCGATCAGCGAGGTCACGCTGGCGGCGCAGCCCCTGCTCGCGGGGATCAAGCACCTCAATCGTCTGGAACAGGTGCTGGCGTCGCGGGACTGGCCTGCCGATGTCGATGAACGCCTGATGTGCGACGCGCAAGGTCAGCTGATCTGCGGCACGCGCAGCAATCTTTTCTGCGTCCGCGGCCAGCGCCTGTTGACGCCGGCGCTGAATCACTGCGGCGTCGCCGGTATCATGCGGGGCAAGCTGATCGATCTGGCACAGGCGCAAGGACTGGATGTGAGTATTCAGGCGCTGAGGCCGGGCGATCTGCATCGCGCCGATGAGGTTTTCATCTGCAATGCAGTCATCGGCCTATGGCCGGTGTGCGCGCTCGACGTACAACGCTGGCCAGCCCCCGGACCGCTGACACAACGCTTGATGCAGGCACTGGCGCACCCCAGAGTAGTGCTGGACCCACCGATGAACACCCAGGGAATCTGATGCGGACACTGCTGTTGCTGGTGACATTGGTAGCAGGCATTGCGGCAGCGTTCGCGATCGACGTCCTGCGCGTGCTGCAGCAACCGCTGAACCTCGCGGAGAGCTCGCTGTTCGAGATCAGGAAGGGCCAGGCTTTCTCCGGTGTAGCCCAGGCGCTGGCTGACCAGGGCTTTCTACCCGGGGTGCCGCGCAGCACTTACTACCTGAAAGCCTACGCCCGGGTGATGGAGATCGGGCCGCAGATCAAATCCGGCGAATATCGTCTGACGCCGGACATGAATGCACTGCAGGCGATACAGATGTTCGTCGACGGCCGCTCGGTGCTGCATGATCTGCGCCTGATCGAAGGCTGGACATTCGCGCAGGCGCTGGCCGAGGTGCGCAAGCATCCGCGCGTCCGGCAAACCATGCCGGACGCAACGCCGGAGGCGGTCTACGCCGCGCTAGGGCGCAGCGATCCGCATCCAGAAGGCAGGTTGTTCCCGGATACCTATCACTTCTCCAAGGGCATCACCGAAATCGAGTTCCTGCAGCGCGCGGCAAACACGATGGACAAGGTGCTCGCCGCGGAATGGGCAGCACGTACCGAGGCACTGCCGTATCAGTCGATGGAAGAGGCGCTGGTCATGGCTTCGATCGTCGAGAAGGAAACCGGCGCTGAGCACGAGCGCACGCAGATCGCCGGTGTGTTCGTGCGTCGGCTGAATCTCGGCATGCGTCTGCAGACCGATCCGACCGTGATCTACGGTCTGGGTACCGGCTTCGACGGCAATCTGCGTCTCAACGATCTGCGTACGGATACGCCGTACAACACCTATACGCGAACGGGGTTGCCGCCCTCGCCGATCTGCCTGCCGGGGCGTGCAGCGATTCATGCCGCGCTGCATCCGGACAGCGGCAGTGCGCTGTTCTTCGTTTCCCGCGGCGACGGTACCCACGTATTCTCCGACACGCTGGAGCAGCACGAAGCGGCGGTACGTCGCTATCAGCTGGGGAAACGCTGAAACCACGATGCGCGGACGATTCATCACACTCGAAGGCGGTGAGGGCAGCGGCAAGTCGACGCAGGCTGCGCGTGTTCGCGACTGGCTGCAGGCGCAGGGCAGACATGTCGTGCAGACG
>JALYJV010000072.1 GCA_030775105.1 Pseudomonadota bacterium
TTCCTCGAGCTCAGCCTTGAGCTGGTTCTCGCTGTACGGCGCATCGGCAGCACGCGCGGCCTTCGCCTTCTTCGACACTTCATCGAGCTTGGCGTAGCGCGCCTGCTTCTCGGTGATGCCGTAGGCGGCGGCGATGTCTGCTTCGAACGGTGCGGCGGCAGCCTTGACCGTGGTGCGGTCGGCAGCCTTCCAGTCCAACTTGGCCTTGCCGGCTGCAGCAGCGAATTCATTGATCGCGATAATCGCAGCCTGCATCTGCTCGTGGCCGTACATGACCGCGCCGAGCATGACCGCTTCCGGCAGCATCTTGGCTTCGGATTCGACCATCAGCACTGCGTCCTTGGTGCCGGCGACGACGAGGTCCAGCTCCGATGTCTTGAGGTCGCTGACCGTCGGGTTGAGGATGTAGTTGCCGTCCTTGTAGCCGACGCGCGCGGCGCCTATCGGACCCTGGAACGGCAGGCCGGACAGCGCCAGCGCCGCCGAGGCACCGAGCAGCGCGCCGATGTCACCGTCGATGTCCGGATTGCGCGACATCACCATCGCGACGATCTGGATTTCGTTGTAATAGCCTTCCGGGAACAGCGGGCGCAGCGGACGATCGATCAGACGCGAGGTCAAGGTTTCCTTCTCGGTCGGACGGCCTTCGCGCTTAAAGAAGCCACCGGGAATACGGCCGCCGGCGTAGAAGCGTTCCATGTAGTCGACCGTCAGCGGGAAGAAATCCTGATCCGGCTTGGCTTCCTTCTTGCCGACAACGGTGACGAGCAGAACGGTGTCTTCAATGCTGACCTTGACCGCAGTGGCCTGGCGCGCGATCGCTCCGGTTTCGAGCGTGACGGCGTGCTTGCCGTACTGGAAGGTCTTGGTGGTCGGCGCTGCTGGGTAGGCTGGAATGGCCATAGGCTCTCTCGATGATGTCGATGTTGGGGGCATCCCCGCGCAAGCCTTATATCTGCCGCGCCGAAACTGCCTTGTGTTGTGCTTGCCTGCCCGTAACCCGATCGGATCTCGCGGGAGGCACCGTATGGCGCCGCAGCGCCTTACTTCGTCGCTATCTGCAACGGGTCACGCGCGGGACAAGTTCAACACCTGGGCCGAGCGCATGAGCCGACGCTAAATAAAAAGACCCCAGTGATTCCGAAGATTCACTGAGGGTCTTTTTTGACACTGCGCAGTGCGCGTGTCGTTCGCTTATCGACGCAGGCCCAGCTCGGCAATGAGCTTGGTGTAGCGTGATTCGTCGCGGCTCTTGAGGTAATCCAGCATCTGACGACGCTGGTTGACCATCTTCAGCAAACCGCGGCGTGAATGGTTGTCCTTCTTGTTCACTTCAAAGTGCGGAGCGAGCGTATTGATGCGCTCAGTGAGCAGGGCAACCTGCACCTCCGGTGAACCCGTATCGCTGCCACCGCGGGCGAATTTCTTGACCACTTCCGCCTTACGTTCTGCCGTCACGCTCATTGCTGCAAACTCCAAAACTTGAATGTCATTAGTCTTTACAAAGTCCAATATGATAACTTTTCCATGGACTTACCACAAGGCTCGGCATAACTAGGAGCCTAGATACAAAACCACCGTTTCGGTGCCACGATCCCGCCCGCACCGGCCTGGGCCAGACCCAGCAAACGGCCTGATTCGTCCAGTACCGCCAGCCTTTCGGCTGCCTCCAATCCAGCGACCCGCACCGCCTGCCCCTGCGACAGGTAGTGCGCCCGGGCCTCATCAACCGTCAACTGCGGCCAATGCTTGAGCGCTGCCGCCGGATCCAGCAAGAGGGCATCGATCGCTGCCAGCCCCCCCGTATTCAACGCAGAATCCAGCTGTTCCATCGTGACCAGCGGCAGGCCTTCAAACGGAGAAACCTCGATTCTGCGCAACGCTGATAAGTGAGCGCATTGGCCAGCGGCAGCGGCGATGTCTTCTACCAAGGTGCGGATATAGGTTCCCTTGGAGCAACGCACAAGGGCACGGATGGCATCGGTGCCTTGCAGCTGCAGATCCAACGCGTAAATCGTGATGTCCCGCGCCGTCCGCTCGACTTCCTCGCCTCGGCGAGCCAGGGCGTAAAGCCGCTCACCCTCATGCTTGAGCGCCGAATACATCGGCGGCACTTGCTGGATCGCACCGAGAAACCTCGGCCGCACCGCATCGAGCATGGCCTGAGTCAGCGTGATTGGTGCGGTATCGACGACTTCGCCCTCGGCATCGCCAGTGCTGGTGCGAGCCCCAAGCCGACCGATCGCCTCATAAGACTTGTCGGCATCGAGCAGAACGCCTGACAGCTTGGTTGCTTCACCAAGGCAGATCGGCAACGCGCCGGTCGCCAACGGATCAAGGCTGCCGGTATGTCCCGCCTTGTCTGCCTGATAGAGGATTTTGACGCGCTGCAGGGCGGCGTTGGAGCTGATGCCCAGCGGCTTGTCGAGCAGCAGAATACCGGTGACGGCGCGGCGCGGACGACGCGGCTTGCTCATGACAGCCCTGCCAACAACTCAGCCGCCCTGTCCGTCGCTGTCTTTGGTGCCCTTGTCGTAATCCGGATGTTCTTCATCCTGACGGATCGCGATCTTGAGCAAGGCATTGACGCGGTCGGCGTCGCGCAACTGAGTGTCCGCAACGAAGCGCAGCTCGGGCGCGTGACGCAGCCCCATGCGCCGTGCCAGCGAACCGCGTAGCTTGCCGGCCGCGTGGTTCAGACCCTTGACCGCCTGCTTGAGCTGCTCGTCGTCCCCGATCAAGCTGACCAGCACTTTCGCGTTGCGCAGATCCGGTGCGCAATCGACTGCAGTCACGGTGACGCCAGCGACCCGCGGATCGGATAACTCCCCACGGATCAGCAGCGACAAATCGCCCTGCATCTGGGCGTTGATGCGCAGCTTTCGTGGAAATTCCCTCACCAGATACTCAGGCGGTCGCCGCGCCAACCGTACGCTGGACCTCGATGCGCTGGAAGCACTCGATCTGGTCGCCGGACTTGATGTCGTTGTAGTCCTTCACGCCGATACCGCACTCGGTACCCGCTTCGACCTTGCCGACGTCGTCCTTGAAACGACGCAGCGACTCCAGCACGCCTTCATAAACAACCGTGTTGTTGCGCAGCACGCGGATCGGCAGATTGCGCTGCACCGAACCTTCGATCACCAGACAGCCGGCGATGTTGCCGAGCTTGGAGCTGCGGAACACATCGCGGACCTGGGCTATGCCGACGATCTGCTCACGCGTCTCGGTACCGAGCAGGCCTGCGACCGCATCACGGATGTCATCCATGATGTCGTAGATGATCGAGTAGTAACGCACGTCGACGCCGGTGTCCTGGATGCGCTTGCGCGCGCCAGCATCGGCACGGACATTGAAACCGATGATCGTCGCCTTCGACGCCAGCGCGAGATCGACGTCGGATTCGTTGATGCCACCGATCACCGACGACAGTACATTGACACGCACTTCGGCGCTCGGAATCTTGCGCAGCGAGTCGGCGATCGCTTCAGCCGAACCCTGCACATCGGACTTGACCATCAAGTTGAGCTGCTTGACCTCGCCTTCGCCCATGCGCGCGAAGACCTGGTCCATGCGCATGGCCTGCGACTGCGCGAGCTTCTGTTCACGCTGCTTCGATTCACGCAACTGTGCAAGTTCACGCGCGCTACGCTCGTCGGCCACGACGACGACGTCATCACCGGCATCCGGCGCGCCGGACAACCCGAGAATCTGCACTGGAATCGACGGACCGGCTTCCTTCACCTGCTGACCGTTCTCATCGAACATGGCGCGCACGCGACCGAAGTGCGGCCCGGACAACACAACGTCGCCCTGCTTGAGCGTGCCGGCGCGAACCAGCACGGTCGCAACCGGGCCTCGGCCCTTTTCGATCGAGGCTTCGAGAATATTCCCGCGGGCCAGTGCGGCGACCGGTGCCGTCAGTTCGAGAATTTCGGCCTGGACCAGAATCGCTTCGAGCAGCTGGTCGATGCCCTGACCGGTTACCGCGGACACGCCGACACACTGAACGTCACCACCCCAGTCTTCCGGCACGACCGATTCCTTGGTCAGGTCGTTCTTGACGCGGTCGATATCGGCACCCGGCTTGTCGACCTTGGTGATCGCAACCACCATCGGCGCACCAGCAGCCTTGGCGTGCTGGATCGCTTCGCGGGTCTGCGGCATGACGCTGTCGTCAGAAGCGGCGACGAGCACAACGATATCGGTGACCTGCGCACCACGTGCGCGCATGCGCGTGAACGCAGCGTGGCCCGGGGTGTCGAGGAAGGTGATGATGCCCTTCGAGGTTTGAACGTGATACGCACCGATGTGCTGAGTTATGCCGCCGGCTTCGCCAGCAGCCACGCGGGTCTTGCGGATGTAGTCAAGCAACGAAGTCTTGCCGTGATCGACGTGACCCATGATCGTGACTACCGGCGGACGCGGCACTTTCTCGATGTCGGACTGATCACCGGAGACGGCCTGGTTGAGGCTGTCTTCGTGGTCGCTGGCCTTGACGGTACGGGCCTTGTGTCCCATCTCCTCGACCATCAGCACTGCGGTGTCCTGGTCGATCGGCTGATTGATCGTGGCCATGACGCCATTCTTCATCATGATCTTGATCAGATCAGTCGCCTTGACCGCCATGCGGTTGGCAAGCTCGCCGACGGTGATGATCTCCGGTACTTCAACCTCACGCACCACCGGTGCGATGGGCTTTTCAAACATGTGCTGATTGTCGACGCGCACACGTCCCGACGGCTTTTTCGCCTTCTTCTCGCGACGTCCACCCTTGCCTTCGGCAAGGTGCAGCTCGGTGCGATGCTGACGACCCGCCGGGCCACCACGATCACCGCGCGAATTGGCGTCACGCGCAGGCGCGTCGTTGCCGCGCGGCGGGACAGCGACCACCGGCTTCTTGACGGCCGGAGCCGGCACAGCAACCGGCGCTGGCGGTGGCTGACTGGCGGTAATCTTGTTTGCCGCATTGGCGCGACGAAGGTTCTCGGCGGCGCGCGCACGCGCCTGCTCGGCTTCCCACTTGGCGCGGTACAGAGGATCTTCAGCCAACAAGCGAACGTGTTCTTCCTTGGCGCGCTTCTCGGCGGCCTCGGTTTCAGCGCGAGCCTGTGCAACGTTGGCTTCGAGTTGCTGGCGCTCGCTTTCCTGCTGGTCCTCAAGGGCTCTGGCCTCTGCTGCAGCCTGCGCTGTGGCCTGGGCCGCAGCCTGGCGCACTTCTGCATCACGCGCGGCGGCTTCTTCAGCCAGACGCAGCGCCTCCGGATCTTCCGGCAAAGACTGCGGTTCGTCTTCGCGCTTGACGTAGGTGCGCTTCTTGCGCACTTCGATACTGACCGTCTTGGCTGGCGCGCCGCGGCTGCCGCCCAACTTGATTTCGGTCGTTTCGCGACGCTTGAGCGTGATCCGCCGTGGATCGCTCGCAGCCGTCGTGGTACGCGTCTTCTGCTGCAGATAGCTCAGCAGCGCAACCTTGTCTTCTGCGGTGACCTCACCATCAGCCTTGGCCACAGACACACCAGCCTCCTTGAACTGCGAAAGCAGTTCGTCGACCGGTCTTCCCAGTTCTTTCGCAAAGTCCTGTACGGTTACCGTTGACATTGAGGTCCTATCCAAATGTGATCGCGCGTAACAACAAACCCGGGCTCAGGCGTACGCCTTGGCGCGCGCGGTCATGATCAGTGCTGATGCGCGGTCATGGTCCATATCCGGCAACAGTTCAGTCAGCTCGTCGGTGGCGAGGTCAGCCAGGCTTTCGCAGGTGCTGATGCCGGCTTCGGCCAACTGGAACGCGGTGTCTTCGTCCAGGCCTTCGAGAGCCAGCAAATCATCCGACGGCTGCGCGTGGGCGCGCTGCTCGGCCTTGGCAATCGCCTTGGTCAGCAGGACATCGCGGGCGCGATTGCGCAGCTCCTCGATGATGCCTTCGTCGAACTCTTCGATTTCCGCGAGTTCCTGCGTCGGCACGTAGGCGATTTCTTCCAGTGTCGTGAAGCCTTCCTGGACCAGGATGCCGGCGACTTCGGCGTCGACATCGAGTGCTTCCATGAAGATGCCGAGAACCGACTGGTTCTCCTCTTCCTTCTTGGATTCGGCGTCGGCGGTGGTCATGACGTTGAGCGCCCAGCCGGTAAGCTCGGAGGCCAGGCGAACATTCTGGCCGCCACGGCCAATCGCCTGGGCCAATTTCTCTTCGGCAACGCCGATCGTCATCGAGTGCGACTCTTCGTCGACGATGATGGTTTCAACTTCAGCCGGGGCCATCGCATTGATGACGAACTGGGCGATGTTCTCGTCCCAGGGCACGATATCGACGCGCTCGCCGGCGAGTTCGTTCGACACGCTCTGCACGCGCGAACCGCGCATGCCGACGCAGGCACCAACCGGATCAATGCGCTTGTCCTTGGCCTGCACCGCAATCTTCGCGCGCAGACCCGGATCGCGGGCAGCGCCCTTGAGTTCGATCAGGCCCTGGGAAATCTCGGGCACTTCCAGATTGAACAGTTCCATCAGGTACTGCGGCGAGGTGCGCGACAGGAACAGCTGCGGGCCACGCAGCTGCGGGCTCACTTCGTATAGGTATCCACGGATGCGGTCACCCGGGCGGATCGGTTCGCGCGGGATCAGCTGATCGCGCAGGATCACGGCCTCGGCATTGCCGCCCAGATCGACGATCACGCTGCCGCGCTCGATGCGCTTGACCTGGCCGGTGATCAGCTCGCCAACGCGATCGCTGAACGCTTCAACCACTTGGGCACGCTCGGCTTCGCGCACTTTCTGCACGATGACCTGCTTGGCTTTTTGCGCGCCGATGCGGCCGAAATCGACTGAATCGACCTTCAGCTCGATCACGTCGCCAGCCTTGATCTCTGAACGCTCCTTGAGCGCATAGGTCAGCTTGATCTGGCGTTCTGGAAACTCGAATTCTTCGCTGTCGTCTTCAAGGACGGTCCAGCGACGGTAGGTCTCGTAGTCGCCGGTGTCGCGGTCAATGGTGACCCTCAGCTCCGACTCATCGCCGTACTGTTCCTTGCCGGCCGAGGCCAGCGCGGCTTCCAGCGCTTCAAAAATCAGTGCTTTGTCGACGCCCTTCTCGTTAGAGACGACGTCCACCATCACCAGGATGTTCTTGTTCATGACGAGTTATTCCCGATCGTATTCAGGCACCAGCCGCGCGCGTTCGATATCGTCCAATGCGATATCGATCGGGCCTTCGGCCGTTTCCAAATTCACTGCGCCATTGGCAAAGCCACGGATCCAGCCAATGAAACGCCGCCGGCCATTGCGCGGGGCGATCAACTGGACACGGGTCTGCTCACCGATGAAACGCTCAAAATGCGAAGCCTTGACCAGCGGCCGATCCAGGCCCGGAGACGAAATCTCCAGCCGGTACGGGGTGCTGATGGGGTCTTCGACATCCATTGCAGCGGCAACTTCACGGCTCACGCGCTCACAATCTTCGACAAGGATTCCGTCCGCCTTGTCGATAAACAACCGGAGCATGCCGCCTTTGGTACTGGGGCTGAATTCAAGCAACACCAACTCATAGCCGAGCGCCTCAACCAAGGGCTCGAGCATCTGTTGCAAGCGTTCGCGCAATACCGTCATTCGTTAAACCGTGCATCTCCGGCGACAAGCGCCAAAAAAAACAAAAAAAAAGGACCCACAACTGGGGCCCTCCAAGCCAAATAATTGGTAGCGGGGGCAGGATTTGAACCTGCGACCTTCGGGTTATGAGCCCGACGAGCTGCCAGACTGCTCCACCCCGCACCAGAACTGAAATTATAGCTTCTAAAACAAATAGAAGCAATACTTTCAGCGATTTACCGCAACCATCATCACCGCATCAAACTGGCCCCGCCGGAACGATACAAGTAACAACTTTTCCCCTATTGGTGCCCACGGAGAGACTCGAACTCCCACGACTTTCGCCACTACCACCTCAAGGTAGCGTGTCTACCAATTCCACCACGTGGGCATCACGAAGGGGCGCGAAGTTTAGCGCCCGAAACTGTAAAAGTCTCTACTTTTTAT
>JALYJV010000073.1 GCA_030775105.1 Pseudomonadota bacterium
GTCAGGCATAGCCTGACGCAAAAAAAATACCCCGCCGAAGCGGGGTATCGGCTGCAGCTTGGTGAAGTACTTACTCGGCGACGAGAACGCCGTCGGTGCAGACCTCGTGCAGAAACATCGCTTCCGAAACATCGACGGCGAGCAGGCCGGCCGACAGGCTGACGGACACTCGGTTGTACGGCTGGCTGACCTTCAGGCCAATCATCGCGTACGGGTCGCCAACGAGCGGGATGCCGAGCAGGTCGATCGCCGTCGCGTCAAAGCTGGTGCTCTCGAGCGCGGTGTCGTCCATGTAGGTCGTGACCGTGACGTCGGTCAGCAGTCCGACGTTGGCCAGACCCTGAGGGAACGACACGGCGGCAACGGCGTACTTGCCGGCAGCGATCGACGCGCCATCCGGTGCGTAGACGTTCTGGTCGATCGTGTCGATGGCGGTACCGAGCAGACTCGCCGTCAGCGTGAACACCGAAGCGGTGCGCAGGTCGGCGTCGATGGCGTATTCGGCGTCGGTAACGCTGTTGGTGAGGTTGGTCGCGCTGTCGCCGCCAAGCATGTCCAGCAGGTCGGTCAGCGGACCGCCGACAAGACCGTCGGCGCCGACAGTCGTCTCTGCACCGAAAGCGCCGTCGAAGGCCTGACGGCACAGGAAGCGCATGCCGCTGTCGCCACCGGCAACGTCGGTCTGGCCGCCGGTGCCGGTACCGTCATCGGTGACGACCTGGTTGTTGACGTCATCGAGGCCCGGCGTACCGACCGAGTTCGGGATGCCGTTGTCGTCGTTGTCGATGGTGCCGGCATCGCCGTCGGTGCCTTCGACTTCGCCGGTCTGGTCGTCGATGCCGTCGTCGCCGTTGACCACGTTGGTGCCGTTGCCATTGAGGCCACCGTTGGCCGAGCCGTCCGCGTCAGCCTGGCAGCCGGAGAGGCCGCCAACGAGAAACGCGGCGATCAGGGTCGTCTGGAAAATCTGTTTGATCATCATGGGGAGTTCCTTGTGTTCTTGGGCCGGTCGGCGTCTTAGTTGAGGATGCGCAGTTCAACGCGACGATTGCGCTCACGGCCTTCTTCGGTGTCGTTGGTGTCGCGCGGCTCGGCTTCGCCGTAGCCCTTAACGCTCACCTGCGTATCCGGAATGCCCTTGGCAACGAAGTAGTCCTTGACGGACTGCGCGCGGCCTTCGGAGAGCTGCTGGTTGTACTCGTCGGAACCGATATTGTCGGTGTGGCCGGCGACTTCAACGTTCATGTCCGGGTACTTCACGAGGATTGCCGTTGCGAGGTCAAGAATCGTCTCGGCGTCCGGACGCAGACGCGTCTTGTTGAACTCGAAGGTCACGCCCTTGAGTTCGATCGTGCCGGTCAGCGGGCAGCCATCGCCATCGACGCGCGTGCCAGCCGGGGTATCCGGACACTTGTCCTTGTCGTCCACGACGCCATCGCCGTCGGTGTCGAGCAGACCGCTCGGAACCTGAACGACCTCGACCGATTCGGAGACGGCAACTTCCACGGCGCGCTCTTCGAACAGCGGAATCTCGATGCCGAGATTGACCTGCGGTTCGCCGTAGCCGTCCTGGAAATCGTCATAGACATAACGTGCTTCACCGCGGATGCGGATCTGGCCGACCTTCGTCACCGGGCCGGTGACGAAGCCGAGACCGGCGTTGGCGATCCAGCTCCAGTCATCATCGACGTCGGGCAGGGTGTCGTTGTACGCGGCAGCCGCGCCGATCAGGAAGAACGGTGTGAATTCAGCGCGCGAACCGAACGAGTACGTCAGGTCAACGTTGAGGCCCGAACGGTAGTAGTCGACGCCAGCCGACTTGTCGGTCTCGAAGTTGTCGAAAAAGCCACCGACTTCATAGCCCCAGCTGCTGTCCTGTGGCTTGCTGCCATAGAACAGACGAATCCCGGTGGCGTAGTCGAGGTTTTCGTTGCCGCGCTCGTCGTCGGCAAAAGTGTAGCCACCGAGGATACCGATGTAGGCCGGTGCTACCAGCTGGTTGGTGGTCTCTTCCGCGAGGGCGGGAGCAGACACCAGGGCGCCGGCCATGCCGGCGGCGAGAATTGACGCGATCTTCTTCATGACAACCCCTGTCCTTTGTTGTTGTGAACTTATTGCGTATAGGCAGCCACTGCACACGGCAGTTTGCTGCGCATCGTCCATGGCGCGGCTGACTGGCAGCTGAGCGACATGAACAATTCCTTGTGTGCGGACTCCAAGCTTAGAGCCTACACCTAACAGCTTTTGTGTCGGGATTTACCTTACAAATACTTAAACACCATCGCCTGGCCTGTCCTGCGGGCGCTGGGGGGCGCGCGACAAACCAGAGCGTGTGGGCAACAGACCGGCCACCCTGACGGGTCATCGTCCGGACTCCAGCAAACACAACTAAATCCTTTGATTCAAACCGAAACCCGCGTTACGTCAGGGACAGATAACGCGCGCAAACAGGTAGTAAATCAAACCTAGCGGGAAATCAAGAACCTATTAGTAGCATACGTCGGAGGCTGTTGCCACGACCCACCGCAGCGGCGGGTCGTGCGCACGAAATCGGTGCAATGCCCTTGACAGCGCCAATACCTTGAGCGGAACTGATCAGAACTGGTACTTCACGAAGGCCTGCGCATAATCGCGATCGCGATACAGATTGTGCTCGCCGCCACCGAAGAACCAGGTGTAACCGAGCGTGAGCGACAGCGAACTGCGATAACGGGTTTCGATGTTGAGCAGCATCTGCTTGCGCTCGTCGACGAAGTTCTCGGCTGGCCCCGGCGCCGTGCCATTCACGTCATGCGACCAGATCATGAACGGCTGGACGCTGACCGGACCATAGATGCCTTCGTACTTGACGATGGCAATCAGGCGATAGCCCCATGAGAACTTGTCGACGTAGCCGTCGAGGGCGGCCTGGGTTGGATTGAAGCGCAGGCCGTCCGCGCCGACCAGACAGGTAACCGTGGTCGAGCAGGCCTGCTGCGAGCCATCGGCACCGGTGCCATCGGCGCCGGCACTGGCGTGGGTGAAGATGCCCGGTGCTTCGATCTGTAGTTCGTCGAGGTTTGGTAGGCCCGGAATCCAGGCTGCGCCGAATTCGCCGACGAACTGGATCTGGTCCGCGCCGAATGGATTGTCGGTGGCGCCGAACAGCTGGGTGAAGCCGAGATTGAACTGGTAGGTCTCGAATTCTTCCCAGCCCTGGATGTAGCCGGGGTTGCGCGAATCCAGCGGCCGGTTCAGATCAGTCGGGGCATTCTCGCCGACCAAGCCGCCGCGATACGGAATGATGAAGTTCGGGAACGAACGCGCCGAGCCGGGCGCGTGGCCGAGCAGGATGTTGACCGTGTCGTTGAAGCCCGCGTAGTCGCTGGAGCCATACCAGGGGCTGCCTTCGCCACTGTGGCTGCCGTCCTCGTAGAAGCCGGTGCCTGCGGTGGAACCGGCGCAGTTCAGGTTTGGATCATGACAGCGCGTCAGCGTCGGGCCGGCAGCGGCGAAGGACAGATCGGCGATTGCGATCTGCAGCGGCTGCGCCGGGCGATAGGCGACTTCGCCCTGGATCGAGATCTCGCCGTAGGTGGTATTGAAGCTCGCGCCGAACATCTGCAGGTCTTCGGGATACTCGAACTGGATCATGCCGGTATCGAGCGGCACCGCATTGGACAGTGGCGCATTTGGATTGCCGCCGAGCAGCAGGTCGGTCAGCACGCCGAGCGAGGCCAGCGGATTGGCAAGGATCGCCGGATCGGTGATGCCGAGGTCGTTGATCAGGATGCCGGGGTTGGCGAGGATCAGCGGCAGGGCATCCTGCAGCAGCTGGGTGCGCGCACTGGCGATCGCCATCACCGGCAGGTTGTCGCAGGCCGACAGGAATTCGATCGTGTTGCTGGCGTCGATGCCCAGGCTGTTGCCTTCGCGGCGTGCGCACGAAGCCTGCGTCGCATAGAAACTGACGTATGGCAGCTTCGAGTGGTAGTTGATGAAGTACAGGCCGAACTCGGTGCCGTTGTTGAGTTCTTCGGCGTAGTACTTGAAGGCGACTCCGAACTGGCCGGAGTCGCTGGCCTCGTTGTCACGCACACGCAACACCGTCGCGGACGTGTCGGTGATCAGCGTCAGCGGATTGTCGAGGAAGACACCGATCTGCTCCGGGTCCTCGGCCGAGCCGCCGAAGCTGAGGTTGGCGTTCATCACCGCGTTGTTGGTGCCGATGTCGGCAAAGCCGAAGTAGCTGCCCGGTGTCGGTGCTTCGACCGGCTCCCACTCGTACTGGTAGTAGGCCTCGACCGTCGCGTTCTCGAACAGGTCGGTGCTGAGGAAGATCGAGCCGGTGGGCGTGAACACTTCCTCGACCTGGAAGCCGATGCGGTAGAGGTTGTTGGCGATGACCGGGTTGGCCTGGTTGACGCTGTTGATCGCCAGCAGCGTCGATTCGCCCCAGTTCACGATCTGGCGGCCGATCTTGAAGCTCATTTCCTTCTCGCCCCACAGCGGCAGATGGCCGTAGAAGTTGAAGTCGAGCAGCTGCAGATTGGTGCCGACCTGGTTGAGGATTTCGCCGTCGGTGCGCTCGTTGCGAACGACGCCACCCGGACCGAAGGTCTGGTCGTAATAGCGGTTGGAGATCGGATCGTCGCGGTAGCCGACGTCGTCGACGTTTTCCGGCGTGATGCGGTTGGGGTGGTACTCGGTGAAATCGTTGTTGACGAAATCGTAGAAGTACAGCCACTTCGCGAAGAAGCCGTAGTCACCGTAGGTGACGTTGAGGTCCTGCGTGACCTTGAGCAGGCCGGAGAGCATGTCGTGCTTGGCGTAGTTCAGATTGCCATCGTCGGCACGCATCGAGGCTTGGCCGTGCGAGGTGCGGATGCGTTCGCCGGGATAGCTCTGCGCCTGGAACAGGCCCTGGCAGGACTGGAACTGATGGCTGCAGATGGTCGGATCGAGGTTGGACTTGCCGACCAGATCGTGTGCGCGATCCTGCATGCGCCAGCCACCGCCGACAATCACCGTGGTGTTGAGCACGCCTTCGATGTCACCCGCGTCATCGAACTGGAAGCTCAAGGCGTGGACGGAGGCGCTGGTGATCAGTGAAACGGCGGCCAGCAGCTTGGAGAATCGACGGGCGGTTCTGTTCATGGCGTGATTTGTATCGCAACAGTGCATGGGGAGTAGCGGCACGCCCCAATGCGTGCCGCAATGCACAAAACAATATCACGCAGACCCGGCTTTCGGCTGCCTTTTTGTGCAACAGACGTTGCCGATATGGACTACTTATCGATGTGCTTGATGATGACCTTGCGCTCGAGAACGTCTGCCTTCGCCGCCAGCTTGCCGCTCAGCGCCAGCGTCTTGCCGTGGCGGATCACGTCCATCTTGACCGCAGCGCTGTCGGCACTGGCGAGCTCTTCCCATGCAGCGACCGGGCTAGCCACAGAACGGCCGTTGATGCGCTGGATCACATCGCCGCTCTTCAGCGCCAGTGTGCCGCCCTCGGGTGCGCGCAGCACGAGCACGCCGTCCTTGGTGCGGAAGTAGCCGGCCAGATCATCATCGATGCGGGCGAGCTGCAGGCTGTTGCCGATGCCGGGTTCTGACCATGACCAATGCTGGGGCGGTACCGGCGGCACCGGCGGAATCAGGACATTGATGTCCCTGTCCTCGTGCCAGTCCATCATCGCCTCGGGCGCAATCGCTTCGGCCGGACGCGAGGCGATGACCTTGGTCGTCGCGCGCTTGCCGTCGCGTCGATAGTCGAGCGTCACCGGATCACCGGGCTTGAGCGGTTCCATCACCGACCACAGGCGCTTCGATGGCGTGGTCTGGTCCACTGCGGAAAGACCGACGCCGTTGGCCACCAGTAGCAGGTCCCCGGTCTTGATGCCGGCCTTGTCGGCGCCGCTGCCGGGCGTGACCCCGGTGACCAATACGCCGCCCGAGCGACCGTCGACCTCCGCGCCATCGGTGATCGTCACGCCGAGCATCGCCCGGTCCGGGTCGGTTGCGAACTCGTAGGCGAAGGCTTTCGGATTGCTGAGTTTCTGTTCGCGGCTGATGCGTGCCATCTCTTCGGCGGCGCGCTTCATTTCGGCTTGTGCGCGTTTCATCTCCGCACGCGCCCGGTCCATTTCCGCCTTGACCACGGCGCTCAGAGCGGGCGGCGCTGCGGGTGCTTCCGCCGCCTTCGGCGCCACTGGCGCAGCGGGTGCCACCGGCGTCCCGGCGTATGCCGGGGCCATAAGCGTCACTGCGATCAGGCCAGCATTGAGCATCCGGGCTTTCATAGGTTCCACTCCTGCGCTGCGGTGGCGACTTGTTGCGGGCTGTTGCCGCGGCTGGCGGCCTGGTGGGTCTCGACCAGCCGCGACATCAGGGCAACGCGGTCCTGCCACAGGCGGCGCGCGCTGTCGGCATCCGCGTGATTGAGCTGCAGGTCGACCATTGCCAGGCGGCTTTCGAGGGTTTGCGTGGTGGCGGCGAGGCGGCCATCCCAGACCACGACCTGCGGCCGCACCTGATCCAGATCTGATTCCAGTGCGCGCGAACGCGCCATCAGGCCGGCAACGGCGTTGTCGTTTGCAGCTGCGCCGATGCTTGGTGCGGGGGCACCGGAGGGGGGTGCCGGCGTATAGGCCAGCCAACCTGCGGCGATCATCATCAGCACCGAGGCGGCAAGCGCCAGCGGCGCGGCGCGATGGCGCCGGCGCGGAACAGCCGGTTCAAGGCGGGCTTGCAGGCGCGACCAGCCATCCGCTGGCGGATCGAAATCGGGCAAGGTTTTCAAGACTTCGGACAAGGTACTCATGGCAATGCTCTGAGTGCAGGGGCCGCGACGTGCTCGCGGCCGTCATCCAGCTTTTCGCGGAGGCGCGCATGCGCCCGCGACAGCTGGGATTTGGAAAAACTCGCGGTCTTGCCGCACAGCTCGGCAATTTCGGCGTGGTTGTAGCCTTCGACGTGATACAGCCACAGCACGGCGCGTGGCATCGGCGGCAGCAGCCTGAGCGCGCGCTCGAGATCGAGCTGGCACAGCTCGTCAACGCTGGGGGCATCTTCATCGACCAGCAGCTCCGGCTCGAACAGCTCCATCCAGCGCCGGCCGCTGCGCAGGTGCATCAGGGATTCGGTCGCGCAGATGCTGCGCAGCCAGTGGCCGAACGCCGCTTCGCCGCGGTATTGATGCAGCGAGCGGAAGGCGCGTAGGAAGGTGTTCTGCATGACGTCCGACGCCGCATCCGGGCAGTTCGTCATGCGTCGGGCGAGGGTGTAGACCGCACGCTCGAACTGGCGGTAGATCGAGGCCTGCGCGGCGCGCGCGCCGGCCCGCAGCTGCTCGAGCAGCTGCGTCTCGATCGCGAGGTCAAATCCCGTACCCGTTGCCGTTCCCATGGCTTATTAGATGCCAGGAATGCGAAAAAGGTCGCAAGGCCGGGAATCAGGTTCGCGGAGCGAGGCCGTGTCGGGTCAGGAACTGGCGGATCAGCGGTTCGACCGCTTCCGGCGCTTCCTGCATGAAGCAATGGCCGCCGGGGACTTCGTGCGCTTCGAGCTGCGGGATGCGAGCCTGGGTCATTGCGACGGATTTGCGCATGAACCCGTAGCTGTCGCGGCCATGGATCAGCAGCACTGGGCACTGGATCTTGTGCAGGAAACGCCAGGGGTAGACCGGGTTCTCGAAGATCGAGGCTTCCTGTTCGCGCGGGCAGCACAGGATGCGTTCGCTGCCGTCATTGCGGGTCGCATGCTCGACAAAGCAGTCGAAGCCATCATCGCGCCAGCCGCGATAGATGCCGCGGTTGTGCAGGCGGCTGTAGCACTCGTCGCGCGAGGCCCAGCGATCACGCCGGCGTCGCGTCGCGACGGCCATCGGGTTGCGGCCCAGCGCCGACGACAGCCATGACATCGTCCAGGTTGCCGGCGGCAGCAGGATGGGATCAAGCAGCACCAGCACCTTGAACAGCTGCGGATTCTGCGCCGCAACCGCCAGGGTCACGGCGGCGCCGAAGCTGTGTCCCATGCCCACCAGCTGTGGTTGCAACAGTCCCTGCTCGGCCATCACATCGGGAACGCGGCGGATGTTCTGCCCGGTGCCTGAATAGCGCTGCGGTGCGTCGCTGGCGCCATGTCCTTCGAGGTCGTGGCAGAACAGACCGTAGTCGGGCAGCAGGCGGCCCAGCAATGGCCAGTAGACGCCGCCGCAGAATCCGTTGCCGTGCAGGAAGTGCAGCATCGGCTGACGCAGTGCAGTGCGCTGGCCACGCAGTATCGGCCCCCTGCCGGCGGACGACTGCCACGCGGAGGTGGCGCCGGCAAAGCCGCGTGGGGAGAGATCGATCATCGTGGAAATCAGAAGCGGGGGGCGACCGCGATGTTACGGCAGCTCTGCAAACAAAGGACCAATGCGTGCAGCGTTGTGGCCGCGCTTCTTCACAGCATACAGGTGCGTATCCGCGCTGTGGTAGAGATCAGACATCGACAGCGAGCCGTCCGAAATCACGCCGCCAATGCTTGTGGTCAGCACGCCCAATGGCGCGTCGACGTTGGTGATGGCCAGGTTTTCGACGCCGGAGACCAGGTTCTGCAGCAGCTCGCGGCCGTCGTCCTCGTTGCAGTCGTAGAGCAGAACCGCAAATTCCTCACCACCGAGGCGTGCAATGACATCCAGTGGCCGGCGCCCGAACTGGCTGAACAGCACGCCGACTTCACTGAGCACGCCATCGCCGAAGTCGTGCCCGTAGCTGTCGTTGATGCGCTTGAAGTAGTCCAGATCAGCCAGCGCGAACACGATGGTCTTGTGCTCGCGGCGCGCCTGCGCCGATGCTACTTCGAAGTGCTGTTCGAACGAACGGCGGTTGCGCAGGCCGGTCAGCGGATCCTGATAAGCCTGGATCTGCAGCAGGCGGCGCGCGGCCCAGCTGCGACGCCGCGTCGTTTCCATCCAAAGTGCGGCAACGACCGACAGCACGATCAGCGAAATCTCGCCGAGCCACATCGACGGCGTAAGCGCCGGCGCACCCATCAGTTTTTCGCAGGCAACAATCACGATGAAGTAGGCGGCGATGATCATCAACACACGCACAAAGCGGAAACCGCCGAGTATGCACAGGCCAACCGGTACGGCGACTGCCATCGAATGATCGAGGTCGACGCCGTAGCGCTGACATTGCGTGCGCAGGTATTCAATGGCGACAAGGATGACCAGTGCGGCGCCGGCGATGACGCCACTCGAAGATGACCGATGCGGCTGCAGCCAGCAGGTTGCAGCCGCAATCAGACTGCTCGGCAGCACAATCCCGTAGGCTACGGCGCGCAGCAGCAGTGAAAGCTCATTGGTGACGCCGAGAAACCATTCGGCCCAGAACGGGATGATGCCGAAGATCAGGGTCGGGATGAGGCTGAGCAGGGTGCGGATGTGGTTCGCGGTGATGCGCCACTCGCTGCGATACTGTCCTTCGAGATCCTTGGGCAGACTCAGCACCGAGCCGGAACTTTTGGCGATGGCTTCCAGCGCACGAACGATGGGCAGTGGCAGTTCGTGAGCGGGCGCAGACTGACTGGCCGCAGTTCTCAGGCCATTGTTGCGCAGTCGCAATAACACGTTCGCGCTCGTCGCGCGCCCTGCCGCTCCGTCAGACACGCTGCTCACATACCCCCGGACGCGACTGCATCGAGGCGAAAGCCCGAGTCCGTCGGCCCTAAAGACGAGATACCGCTGGCTGCGCACGCCAGCCCCAGACCAGCCTCATCAGCCCCCCGGCCAGGCTTGTCTCCTGCGCGCACGCGCCAGCATTCTACGGCGAAACCTCAGGGGTTGCGGAGGAACTCGGCGATCAGGCGGCCGGCTTCCAGTGGGGCGTCGAAATGCAGCATGTGGCCGGCGCCGGTAACCGTGACCTGGCGGTGGTCGCGGAAGCAGCCGCGCCGGTCCGCGGTGTCCTCGGCCGACAGCGCTGTCACGAACGCCGATTTACCGGCATCGATGAACAGGGTGCGCGCCGTGACCTGGCTCCAGACCTGCTTCGATTCAGCGACGCGGTACAGCGTTGGCATCGGCAGGTGGTGCTTGGGGTCGGCCAGCAGGCGAATGCGACCGTGGCCGTCCTCGGCACCCCAGCAGTGGGCGATGAACAGGGCGCGTTCGGGCGACAGCTGCGGGTGCTGCACGCGGACGCGTTCGGCCAGGTATTCGAACGACGCGTAGGTGCGCGCCGGCGACTTGCCGGGCCAGGCCTCGATCCAGCGCCGCAGGTGTTTGGGGACGGGCCGGTCGCTCATGTCGGGCAGGAACAGGCCGTCGAGGCTGACATAC
>JALYJV010000074.1 GCA_030775105.1 Pseudomonadota bacterium
GCCGTACAGCCTGTGGATGGCGCAGCGTGCGATCGATGCCTACAAGGCACTCGACAAAGCTGCGCGCGCGACAGTCGATGCCTGGCTCGCCGGCATCGGTGGCGGCGAAGCAATGAGGCTGCAGGTCCCGCGCCTGAAGCGTGACGCGCTGTCGGTGCGGCCGGAGTAGAAGATGAGCAGTCCCGTCGAGTACAAGGCCTACGTCTCCGACGTTTCGTACTACAGCGGCAAGCTCGAAGCCTATCTGCGCTACGCCGGGATTTCCCACGAGCGCATCGAGGTCAATACGCAGATCCTGCGCGAGGTCGTGTTGCCCGCAACCGGCTTCATGAAAGTACCGGCGATGCAGTGTGCCGATGGCAACTGGCTCAAGGACACGACGCCGATGATCGCTTGGCTCGACGCGCGCCACGGCAAGCCATCGATCTATCCGGCCAATCCGGCACAGCGCTTCATCGCGCTGCTGATCGAAGACTACGCCGATGAATGGCTGTGGCGACCGGCGATGTACTACCGCTGGAAATTCGCCGACTCGCACACGCTGTTGCGCCGCCGCCTCGGCCGCGAACTGTCGGTCGGGACTGCGTATCCGGCCTGCGGTCTCGGCTGGTATATGCGCTGGCGCCAGTACCTGACCTTCGTGCGCGGCGACGGCGTGCGCAAGGACAATGAAGCGGAAGTGCAGGCGCTGTATGCGCGGACGCTGGAGCAGCTCAGTCAGTTGCTGGAGTCACGACCGTTCCTGCTCGGCACGCGGCCGGGCATTGTCGACTTCGCGTACTTCGCGTCGATGTTCCGCCACTTTGCGCTCGATCCGTATTCGGCGAAGCAGATGGTGGACACCGCGCCTGCGGTTTATGCCTGGGTCGGTCGCGTCTGGAATGCGCGCGCTGTGCGCAACATCGACGATGTACTCGATAGCTTCGACAGTACCGACTGGAATCCGATGCTCAAGGAAATCGGCTGCGAATATCTGCGCTATCTCGACTTCAACGCCGAGGCGTACGCGCGCGGCGAGCGGCGCTTCGACCTGCGGCTCGGCAAGACGCTGTATCCGCGCATGCCGGTCGTGCGCTATCGCGTCGCCTGTCGCGAGCAACTGCTCAAGGCCTACGCTGCGCTCGATGGAAACGCCAAGCGCGCAGTGCAGACGCGTCTTACCGGCAACGGCATCGCCGAATGGTTGCAGCTCGCCAAGCCTATCGCCTCCGGCCTCGATGCGGAGTTCGAACTGCCGCTGACCCGGCGCTATCCACCGGCACGCGGTCTGTATGGCCTGCGTCTGCTGCGCGGCACGCCCTGGGATCTGCCGTCGCCACCGATCAACAAGCCGTGAATTCCAACACCATGACTCACACGCCCAGCAGCGCCCAGTTGGCGGCCTATCAGGCGCGCAACCCTGACAAGCCCGTTGTCCTGTTCTACCGGTATCGCAGCAACCCCGGCACCGATGCGGCGAGCATCGCAACCAGACTCGATCAGCTCGCGCGCATGCACGGCGGGCAGGTCGATTGGTCGGGCGCGGAAGAGCAGGCGCTGATCGGCCCGGTCCAGTTGTACGGCCATTGTTGTCTGCTGCGCTTCAGGTTGCGCGATGCCGCGCTACGGCATATCCAGGACAGCCGCCACGCTGAAGCCCTGCGCGACGTCGATCAACTCGAAGTCACGGCGATCTCGGATCAACCGCGCCTGTCACGGTTGGTGATCAGGCTGCTGGCGTGCGTGCTGCCGTGGGTGCGGTTCGACAACACAACGGAAAACACACCCGAACCCGGCCTGGGCACGAGCATCATGCCCAGCGAGCAGGATCTCGCCACGTTCATGGCGCACCCGCGGCAGACGACGCCGGTCGTGATGATCAACTGGCTGCGCTTCCGTCCGACGGCGAAGTACGACCGTCCGGACACAAAGCAGATCACCGGCCAGGCCGCGTACTACCTCTACGGCAAGGCCGCGTTTGCCGCGATCCACAGTCTCGGCGGCAGGGCCTTCTTCATCAGCCGCTACCAGCAGGTGCTGATCGGCAATGGCGGTGATCCGGGCAAGGACTTGTGGAACGAGTTCGTGCTCGTCGAGTATCCGGGCCGCGCGACGTTCAAGCACATGGCGTCACTCAAGCGGTACCGCGCCGGCCTGGTGCACCGTCAGGCCGGACTGGCCGAGAACGGCCAGGGCCTGGTGGTGTCGGTCAGTCTGCCCCCTGCTCGGGGCTGATCAGCCCTTCGGCTGGGTGTCGTGCCAGGTCTTCAGCGCTTCCAGCGTGTTCTTCACGTGGTTGTCCGGACTCATCGCCGAATAGGCGTACAGGATCTTGCCGTCCGGCGTGATCACATACGAGGTGCGATCCGCGTGGCCGGGCAACATCATCAGCGTCGCGTCATAGGCTTTCGCGACCTTCAGGCCGCTGTCGGCGGCAACGGCGAACTTGCCGCCGCACTCGCTGACGGAGAACTTGTGCAGCGTCTCGAGATTGTCCTTGGACACGCCGATCACCTGCGCACCCATCGCCTTGAACTGCTCGGTGGCCTCGGCGAACTTGCGCGCTTCGATGTTGCAGCCTGAAGTGAATGCAGCCGGATAGAAGTAAAGCACCACCGGCCCTTTCTTCAGCGCCTCGGCGAGCGGGAACGAGAACGGCTTGCCGGCGAGGGAGGCGTCGGCGGTGAAGACCGGCGCAGTGTCGCCGGGTTTGAGCGCGGCCCAGACCGGCAGCGAGCAGACGGCGAGCGCGGTGGCGGTAGCGATGGCGCGCAGGAACGGAGAACGGATCGGCATGTCTGGTCTTCCAGTTGAGATGGAGCTTGTCTGGATCATACGTCCACTGCCCTCAGGATGGATGCACCTGGCGGCGCTTGGTCCGGCGTCGCGGCTGCAGGTGATTGAGGTGGACGCGCACGAAGTCGAGATGTGCTCCGGCGGCCTGCGCGGCGGCGTCAGGATCGCGCGCGAGGATGGCGCGCAGCAGTGCGCGATGCTGCGCGCTGACCTGCTCGGTGATGCTGGATTGTGGACTGGTGCCAGCCTGCGACAGCTGCATGTGTTCCATCAGCAGCCGATGCAATGAGGCCATCAGGTACGCAAAGACCGGATTCTGCGTCGCTTCCGCGATCGCCTGGTGAAATGCGATATCGGTGGTGAGCTGGGCCTTGCGGTCGCTCGACAGCCAGGCTCGCTCAACGGCAGCGCCCGTCTGTTCGAGGCGCAGGCGGTCTGCTGCGCCGTGCCGTTCCGCAGCCAGTGCGGCAGCTTCGCACTCGAGCACCTGGCGAAACTCGAGAAGACTGCCTTGCAGATCCGGGTGGCGACGCGCCATCTCCGCCCAGACCTGCGCACCGACCTGCTCGTCGGGCGGATTGACGAAGGTGCCGCGCCCCTGCTGACAACTCAGCAGGCCGCGCGCGACCAGCATCGCAATGCCTTCACGGATGATCGAGCGCGAGACCTTCCAGCGCGCAGCGAGCACACGCTCGGACGGCAAAGCCTGCAGCGGCTTGTACTCGCCGCGTTGTATTGCAGATTGCAGGCGGCTGGCGATCGCATCCGGTCGCCGGGGAGAGGTGGTTGGCACGGGCTTTCTCGACTGGTCCGACCACCGTAGGGCCTCGCGGTGGTTTTGACAATACTCAGGCCAACCCGCAGTCCGGAATCAGTGTGCCGGCACAGCCATGCGGTTTCCTGCCTGTCACAACATGACCGACTTGCATCGACGCACAACGTTTCGTGAATCTTGAGTGATGGAATGAATCGTCGGATCCCTCTGCTGTTCGCCGCGCTGCTCTGTGCCCGTCCCGCCTTGGCGCTGGCTCAGGACGAGGCGGCAGCAGGCAGCGAACAGATTCCGGCAACTGCAACGGGTCCGACGCATGCATCCGCCGCGCCGGAGCCCTATGCAGAATCCATCGCCGTTCCCGACTATGAGGCCGCCGAGGTCGATCCGTCGGCGATCAGCGAGCAGAGCAGGCCGGCGCAACTCGACGACATCGTTGTCACCGCGACCAAGCGCGCGACGCCGACGCGCAAGATCCCGGCGACGCTCAGCGTGTTGTCCGGCGAGGATCTGGAACGCGAAGGCGTGCAGGGCATCGAGCAGATCGTCGCACTCGTGCCCGGCGTCAACCTCGCCGACGACGGCCAGGGCCAGGCCAAGCGCATCACGATCCGCGGCATCTCCGCCGACACCAACGTCAACTTCACGACCGGCACGCTGTTCGGCGATGTGCCGTTCTCCGATCCGTACATTCCCAAGGTCCAGCTCGATCCGAATCCCTTCGACATGGCGACGGTCGAGATTCTCAAGGGGCCGCAGGGCACGCTGTTCGGCGGTTCCGGTCTCAACGGCATGATCCGCTACGTGCCGACTGCGCCGGAGTTCGACGGCACGCACGTCAAGTACTTTGCCCAGCTCAACAGCTTTCCCGGCAACGGCGACAGCGGCTGGAGCTATGGCGCAGTGCTCAACACGCCATTCGCCAACGATTCGGCTGCGCTGCGTCTGCTCGGCTTCCGTCGCGACGCGCCCGGCTTCATCGACGACACGCAGTCCGGCAAAGATGACGTCAACAGCACAGAGCAGTACGGCTATCGCGCGATGCTGACCTGGCTGCCGGTGTTCGACTGGAAAGTCAGCCTGATGGCGGTCGGCCAGCACACGCTGCAGGACGATGTCGCCTTCACCAGCAATCTCGATGGCCGCCTCGAGCGCAGCAACACGCCGCGGCCGAGTCCGACTGAGACCGACTACACGCTGGCCAGCGTCGGCATCGAGCATTCTTTCTCCTGGGCCGACTTTGTCTCGCAGACCGCCGCCTTCGAGAAGGAATGGAACGCTTCTCTCGATTCCGCGCGCATCGTTCCCGGCGGTCAGGTGCCGGTGCTGACGGTGGTTGGGTACAACCAGAGCGAATCCTTCAGCCAGGAATTCCGCCTGAGTTCGCCGGCCGAGGCGGATTCGCCGTGGCGCTGGCTGGCCGGCGCGGTCTACTACAACGCCAGGCTGTTCGACTGCGCCGAAGCTCTGCTCGAAACCACCGGCATCGTCGGCCTGCCCGGCCTGCTGGACCTGGGGCCGCTGCTGCAGAGCGCGCTGCTGCAGCCGCTGTCCGGCATCGTTGCGACGCCGTGCAGGCAGAACGCCGATCATGCGCGCGGCCGGCTCGACATCGGCAATCTGGTCGGCGATATCGAACTCGAAGAGCAGGCCCTGTTCGGCGAGATCAGCCGCGAACTCGGCGAGCACTGGGAAGTAACGCTCGGCACGCGTCTGTACCGCACGCAGTCGGAGGGCACGGTGACCAACGCCGGTGCGCTGTATCTGCCGCAGACCGCAAGCCAGGGTGGCAATGGTCGCCGCGATGCGGCCATCAAGGAACAGGGCGTCAGCCCGAAAGCGTCGATCGTCTTCGATACGACGACCGGCTTTCGCAGCTACCTCACGGTTTCGCGCGGCTTCCGCTTCGGCGGCATCCAGGTCGGCAGCTCGACGCTGACGACGCAGGTTCCGGGGTTTTTCGAATCCGACAGCCTGTGGAACTACGAACTCGGCGTGCGCACCGACTGGTTCGACCGCAGCCTGACGATCGACGCGTCGATCTACTACATCGACTGGACGAATCCGCAGGTCTACCAGACCTCGGCGGACTCGCTCGCCAGCTTCATCGACAACGTCGGCGGCGCCCAGGGCTGCGGCGCAGATCTGTCGCTGCGTTACTTCCTGCCGTTTGTCGACGGCTTGTCATTGAGCGCATCCGCGTCCTGGAACCGCACCGAGACCACCGAGGTCTTCGAATCCTCGACGGGTGCAAGCGTGCCAGCCGGATCAAAGTGGCCGCTGGCACCGGAGTGGCAGACTTCGGCGTCGCTGAGCTACATGCTGCCGCTGGCCAGCTGGCGCAGTGCGATTTCGCTGCGGCACTCGTACACCGGCACGGCCTGCAACGTCATCGAATGCAGTTATCCGGTCTTCGGTTACCGGACGCTGGACCTGAACCTGTCGCTGGCTTCGCTGCTGCATGCGAGCTGGCCGGAGCTGAGCGTGTCGCTGTCCAACCTCGGCGACGAGCGCGGCATCGGCAACGTCGCCAGCTCGACATTGCTCGGTGAAGCGGTCAGCTACATCCCGCCGCGCTCGCTGGTCGTGCGCATCAGCGGCAGTTTCTGAGTTGCCGCGCCCAGGAAGCCCTGCACAGGTTCCCGTTCGTGTCGAGTGCCGGCGAAGCCGGTGTATCGAGACACCAGGGCTGAAGTCGCGGCCTCTCGATACACCTTGCGCACCGCGCAAGGCACTCGAGGCGAACGGAAAGAAGCGGTGCAGCCCTAGCGGGCGCTGTGGAGCATCCGTCCGGACTGTACGCTTGCCCCCGAGCGGGCCATGCCGCCGATTTGCTACCTTTACGCCCTGTGTAGAGGTGCCACCGGCAATGCCGGCCGGCGCAGACGCTGTAAATCTCCGGGGGGAGACCATGATTTCATTGTCGGGTCGGGCGACCATCGTCCGCTGCGTTGCGTTGTTGTCGATGCTGGTTCTGACCGCCTGCGGGTCGGACAACAGCTCGGTCGTGGATCCGCCACCGCCGCCGCCGGACAGCGCGGCGAATCCGTGCACCGAGGCCGATGCCGTGCTCGATCCGGTCTGCCTGCTGCAGGGCAACGTCAGCAACGTCGTGCGTGAGGTCTGCAATGTGGCGTGGCTGCCGGGCGTCTGCGATGTCGTCAGCTTTGACGAGCCGGGCTACGCCGTCAGCGAGGATCCGAACCCGACGGCGCCGCTGTTTCTGGCGGTGGGCGCGGTCCACGAGCACAGCGGCTACTCGGATGGCGATCCCGACATGATCCCACGTGATTACTTCAGCGCCGGGCGCACCGGGCACAACACCGCAGATGCAGGCGGTGACACCGGCGTGATCCTCGACTTCATGATGTCCTCGGAGCACTCCGAGAACGAAAAGATTCCGGTGACGACGGCGGAAGCCTGCATTCCGCTGCTGATCAACTGCGCGAACCTGGATGAGCTCGATCACTACTTCAAATGGCAGGCTGCATTGCGCCAGGCCGATGAGGGCAGCGAGTACACGAACGAAGCCGGCGAACGCCGCTACAGCGGATTCACCGCGATGCGCGGCTTCGAGTGGACCAACGACTACTACAACCACCTGAACGTGTATCTCGGCACGAACGTGGTGAATGCCAAGATCGACGGCAGCTACCTGAGTATGACGTTCTTCTGGAACTGGCTGCGCGAGCCGGTGGCGGAGGGTGGCGGCGCCGATGCGCTGGTGACGTTCAATCATCCGGGCAAGAATCCTGCGCTGACGCCGTTCGACGGCGACACACCGCTCAACGAGCTGCTGGCGCTGCTCGGCAACGCGAACTGGGACGATCTGGCCTATGTCGCCGACGTCGACCGCAACGTGATCGGCATCGAAGTCAACGGCGGCGACGATATCGAGTGGTACATCAAGGCGCTGACGCGTGGCTGGCATCTCGGGCCGGTGGCCGCGGAGGACGAGCATCAGCGCGAGTGGGCAACGAGCGAGGACGGCAAGACGCTGATCCTCACGCGCGGGCGCAGCCCGCAGGACTACTACTACGCAATGCTGAACCGGCGCACGGCGGCGGTGCGGCACGAACTGATTGGTGGAACGCCGGGCACGCGCGCCACTTTCCCTGCGCTCAACTTCTGGGCGAATGGCAGCAGCATCCAGGACGGTGCGACCATGGGCTCGATCGTGCGCGAGGCGGGAACGCATGAACTGCACGTCGAGCTCGGCAATCTTCCGCAAGGCAGCCCGGTCGCGATGATTTCCAGTCACGGTCTGCAGGCGATGCCGCAGGCGCTGGGCGTGGCAGGCGCCGACGGTCGTTTGAGTGCAAGCCAGACCATCGCTGCGCCGGCCGACGGTGAGGACTGGTACTTCGTTATCGTCTGTCCGGTCGATGAGGCGGCCTGCGGCAGCAACCAGAATGTCCTCGCCGTCACGGCGCCGATCTGGTTCGGGCCGGGGAACTGACGCGCCAGCGGAAGCCCGGCCCGCTAAGCTAAGCAGACACCCAGCAACGCACCGCGATGCGCCGTGCGGCAAGGAAAGACTTCGCAACCATGCAAACCTCATCCGCCAAGGCTGCATTGAGCTTTCCCTACGAGGTGGCGCCAGAACCCGGCGGAGTGCAGCAGATCGCCGATGGCGTGCTGTGGCTGCGCATGCCATTGCCGTTTGCACTCGATCACATCAATGTCTGGGCCCTGCGTGATGGGGACGGCTGGGCGCTGGTCGATACCGGCATGCAGAGCCGCGACACCGCAAAGGCCTGGGACAAGGCCTTCGCCGGGCCGCTGGGCGGATTGCCGGTCACCCGCGTGATCTGCACACACATGCATCCGGATCACATCGGAATGGCCGGCTGGCTGACGCGGCGCTTCGCCTGCAAGCTGTGGATCACCCGTCTCGAATACATCATCTGCCGCATGCTGGTTGCCGATACCGGCCGCGAGGCACCGGCCGATGCGCTCGAGTTCTATCGCGCCGCAGGCTGGGGCGCGACCGCGCTTGAGCACTACAAGGCGCGCTTCGGTGATTTCGGTCGCGGCGTCTACGCCTTGCCCGACAGCTACCGGCGCGTCAATCACGGCGACGAGCTTGAGATCGGCGGCCGACTCTGGCGTGCCGTCGTCGGCACCGGGCATTCGCCCGAACACCTGTGCCTGTACTGCCCGGAATTGAAGTTGCTGATCTCCGGCGATCAGGTGCTGCCCAACATCAGTTCCAACGTCTCGGTTTTTCCCACCGAGCCGGAAGGCGATCCGCTGGGTGACTGGCTGTCGTCGCTAGCCGCAATCAGGGACGCGTTGCCGACGGACCTGCTGGTGCTGCCTTCACACAACCTGCCGTTTCGCGGGCTGCATGCGCGGCTCGACGCGCTGATCGCCGGGCATGAGCGCTCGCTGGACAAACTGCGCGCGCTGCTCAGCGCACCCAGGCGAGTCATCGATGTATTCGAAGCCCTGTACCGACGCCCGATCGACGGCGACGAACTGCTCGGCCTCGCCACCGGGGAGGCGCTCGCGCATCTGAACTATCTGAGGGCGCGCGGACAGATCTCGCGCAGTCGTGGTGTCGACGGCGTCGACCGGTACCAGTCGATACAGGATTCAGCGGCCAAAGCGCCCGAGCGCGCCGGTTAAGGCCCGGCGCTTTCATTCAATATCAAACCAACGAACCACCGAGGTCTGTCATGACCGCACTCCGCTCTCGCATTCTGGGTCTGGGCACCTATGTGCCGCCGCGCATTGTCACCAACCACGACCTCGCCAAGGTGATGGACACCAGTCACGAGTGGATCGTCGAACGCTCCGGCATCGAGGAACGCCACTGGGTCGACACCGACGAGGGCAACTACACGATGGGCGTGAAGGCGGCCCGCGCAGCGCTGGCCGACGCCGGCTGCGAGGCGGGCGAGATCGACTGCATCATCTACGCCACGCTGTCGCCGGACTATTACTTTCCCGGCTGTGGCGTGCTGGTGCAGCGTGAACTGGGCATCGGTCATGTGCCGGCATTTGATATCCGCCAGCAATGCTCCGGTTTTGTCTACGGCCTGCAGATGGCCGACAACTTCATCCGCGCCGGCCAGTACAGGAAAGTCCTGGTGATCGGTGGTGAGGTGCATTCGCGCGGCCTGGACAAGTCGACGCAGGGGCGAACGGTGACCGTGCTCTTCGGTGATGCGGCGGGTGCCGCCGTCGTCGGTGTCAGCGACGATCCGGCACGCGGCATTCTCACCAGCCGCATGCACTCCGACGGCAGCGACGCCGAATGCCTGGCCATCCTGTGGCCCGGCATGGCCGCCGGTCGCGATGCGTACGTCAGCCATCAGGACATCGACGAGGGCCGCATCTGGACCGTGATGGACGGCCAGAAAGTCTTCAAGACTGCAGTCAAGCGCATGCCCGAGGTGATTCACGAGGTGCTGCAGGATCAGGGGCTCGCGGTTTCCGACATCGACATGCTGATTCCGCACCAGGCCAACCTGCGCATCAACGAGATGGTCGCCAAGCTGCTGCGCATCGACGACAGCAAGGTCCACAACAACATCCAGAAGTACGGCAACACTACCGCCGCGACGATTCCCTTGTGTCTGCATGAGGCGCGCGCGGCCGGCAAGGTCAAGCCGGGCGATCTGGTGTGTCTTGTGGCATTTGGTTCTGGATTTACCTGGGGCGCAGTGCTGATGCGGTGGTGATGCCTGTCTGCACGAGCTTCGGTCACCTCTCGGCGACAAGATTTTTCCGCGCTGCAATCCAGATCAAGCCATGACATTGCCGCTTCCACGTTTGCTTGTATTCGGCGAAGCACTGACCGATTTCGTCAGGACTGGCGAGAGCGCCTGGCACAGCGTTGCGGGTGGTGCATGCTGGAACGTCGCCAGAGTGGCTGCGACTCTGGGCGTGGCGACGGCATGGGCCGGTACGGTCAGCGACGATCTCTTCGGCCAGGAAATCGTCGACAAATCACGCATCGCCGGCCTTGACATGCGCTTCGTCAGGACGGTGCCGCAGCCGCCACTCGTCGCCATGGTCCATCAGACCGCGCCACCGCAGTATTTCTTCCTGGGCGCAGCCGATCTCGCGTTTGATGAGCGCCTGCTTCCGGATGGTTGGCAGGACGCCTGCGAGATTGCCCACTTCGGCTGCATCAGCCTGGTTCGTCAGCCGCTCGGCGAAAAGCTCGTCGGCATTGCGGAAACGCTCAAGCGCGGTGGCAAGAGAATCAGCTTCGATCCCAACTACCGCAATCTCATGGGGCCGGATTATCCGGCGCTGTTCGAGCACATGGCCGGACTTGCAGACATCATCAAGGCTTCGGATGAAGATCTCGGCCACATCTATCCCGGACTTGCTCCTGACAGGGCGCTGGACAGAGTCCGCACGTTCGCGCCGCACGCCTCGATCCTCTACACACGCGGGCCCCTCGGCATCGAACTGCTGACGCCGGATGCGACGACGGTGCAAGCAGCCTTTGCAGTCAAGGTCGCGGATACCGTGGGTGCCGGCGACGCCTGCATCGGTGGTTTCCTCG
>JALYJV010000075.1 GCA_030775105.1 Pseudomonadota bacterium
GGGCAGCCATGTCAGGCGTTCGATCCAGCCGCGCTTTTTGCGCAGCCGGAGCAACCGCGTCGTCGACATCATCTCGGGGACCCGAAATGCATCGTGAACACTGCGTACAGCGTGCGCTCGACGTCCGGTCCCGCAGTCTGCCGCTGCTCCGAGTTGGTGAGATTCCTGCCGGCCAGTGCAAACTCAAAGCGGTCATTGACGGTGTACGCGACGCGGCCATCCAGAGCAACGTAGCTCCGAATCGGGACCAGCAGTGCCGTTCCACTGCTCCCGGCGGGAACGCCCTGGATGCCATGGGTTCCGGACTGATAGCGCACATAGGCATCGGCTTCCCATCGGTCGCGCACCCAGCCGGCATTGGCCTTCAGGGCGTGCCGTGCTGCCGTGTTCTCATAATCGGTCAGGGTTAGTTCCACCGGAAAGCCGGGGATGAAGTCATCGTCGATGTCCTGGCCCCGGTAACTCATCCCCCAGCGCCACGCGTCGCGCAGCCTGCCTTCCAGTGAAACTTCGATGCCGGATGTACTGGAATCACCGATGTTCAACGGGAGGCCGAAAAGTCCCTGCGATGGACGCGCCGTGCCGGTGATCGCCAGCATGTCCTGACTGTGGCCGTGGAAGGCGCTGACGCGAAGTTGCGCGCCGAGTGCTGCGAGTGTCCGATCCCAGCTGATTTCGTAGTTCTCAACGACCGTAGGATCCAGATCCGGAACCCCGGTGACGTAGCCGCCTGGCGGAAACGGCAATGGCAGCAGGAGTCCGCCGAGGTTCACCAGATTGGGCACCTGCACGCCGCGTCCCGCCAGGAAACGGAGCGTATCCATTTCGCTGACTTGCCAGACGACGCCGGCATTGAAGCTGGGCTCCGTCTGCGACCGGTTCCAGTCTGCATTCGTCAGCGGATAGCCGGCGGGCACACTGCCGTCGCGGCCGAGCGACCAGTGGTCGAAGCGGACCGCCGCGGTGGTCGTGACCGAAGGCGCCACCCGCCACTCCCAGGTGCTGCCGATCGCAGCGACGTCGTAGAACACATCGCCCCCGGTAACCGGGGTCGTCGGCATGGTGTTGTATCGATACTCGGCCGAGAGGCGCAGCGTGTGATCGGCTGCCATTTTCGAGATGCTCTGCAGCTGCGCGACGGTCACCCGGTTCTCGGGCCTGAGCCACACGCCGGGCACGCCCGGCTGAGAGGTCGTCGACTTGATGTGATTGCTGTAAACGCTGGCCCGCAGCAGGCCGATCTTCGTGTCGGCTGTGACGTCGCCCTTGATCGAGTTCGTTTCATACTCGTTGTAGACCATCGTATAGAGCGGCGCGAGCTCGGCCTGGCGGCTGTCACTGTAAGTCGCTTCCAGCCCGAATTGCAGGCTCTCGCTGGCTTGCCATTCGAAGGCGAGATTGACCGCATTGCGCTCGTTGCCCCGGCGAATGCCCGCATCCGTCGGCTGCAACGGGGTCGAGAAGTCATCGCCATCGCGATGGCCGGCCGAAAGAAGTACCCCGGCGGACTCGCCAAGCTTCCAGGTCGATACCACCGAGGCCTGGACGAGGCCCTGCGTGCCGGCGGACAGGGATAAGTCATCCACGTCGTCGCGCGGACTATAGGTAATGATGTTGATCACGCCACCGACCGCGTTGAATCCGAACAGCGCGCTGTTAGGTCCCTTGACCACCTCGATCTGCCGGATGGCCGCGAGTTCGACCGGCACCGCGCTCCAGGGCGTGAATCCGTAGTAATCGGCATACACCTGGCGGCCGTCCACGAGGACCAGCAGTCGCGGCGAGAATGCCTGGTTGTACCCGCGCACGCTGACATCCGAATAGTCGTTGCTGGTCTGCAGGACATTGACGCCGACGACATGCTGCAGCACGCCGGGGACATCGCGGGCGCCTGAGCGACGAATTTCCTCAGCCGTGACGATGATCATCGTTGCCGGGACCTGGCTTTCGCGTTGCGGCGAACCCGTCACGCTGTCGGTGACCGGTTCGCCGAACAGCTGTTCCAGCGCGGCGTAGTCCAGCGAGTGGCCGGCGGCCAGACCCGGACTGATGGATGTCGCAATGAGCAGGGCGTGACGAAATGTTCTGTTCATGAAAGCTCCGTGATCATCACGCGAAATACTGTCGAGAAACTGATGCCGCTTTCCGTGGCGGATGGACGATTCACGAAGACTTCCACCTTGGGCCGCGACTGCACGCCCATGACG
>JALYJV010000076.1 GCA_030775105.1 Pseudomonadota bacterium
CGAAGACGCGCAGTTCCTCGTTCGCAACGAAGCGCTTGCGCCGGAGCGGATCATCGGCGTGGAAACCGGCGGCTGCCCGCATACGGCGATCCGCGAAGACGCCTCGATCAATCTCGAAGCCGTCGACCGCATGAGCCGGCGCTTTCCCGATCTGGAGCTGATCTTCATCGAATCCGGCGGCGACAACCTCGCCGCAACCTTCAGTCCCGAACTGTCCGACCTGACGATCTACGTCATCGACGTCGCCGGCGGCGAGAAGATCCCACGCAAGGGCGGGCCGGGCATCACCAAGGCCGATCTGTTGGTGATCAACAAGACGGATCTGGCGCCTTACGTCGGCGCGAATCTGGATGTCATGGCCCACGACGCGACGCGCATGCGCGGCAAGCTGCCATTCGTGATGACCAATCTGAAGGCCGGCGACGGCGTGCAGACAGTGATCGACTTCATCGTCGCGCGGGGGATGCTGGCCGCGTGAAGTCCGAGCGATGTCGCGGCACCCCTCGATACACCGCGCGAGCGCGGCACTCGGGACAGGTCTCGATACACCTGCTTCGCCGGCACTCGACGCGAACGGAGTGTTGTTGTGCCGTCGAGTACCCACCCAAACCCCGTTCGTCTCGAGTGCCGCGCACAGCGCGGTGTATCGAGAGACCAGAGCGGACCCAACTTAGTACGTATTGTCCCGACTGCTCTTCAATACGTTCCCCAACCACCAGACCAGGACCGGTGGCAGCACCAGTTCGCTAATCAGCAAGCCCACAACCTGCAGCGACGGAACACCGTGAACCGCAACGGACACTAGGCGAGCCAGCCCGGCTGCAAAGAACACCCAGAGCAGACAACGCAGCACCGTCGCGTACTTGGGAATATCGCTCGCACAGAGCAGGAACAACACGCCATACAGCATGAAGATCACGCCGAAGAAGCGGTTCTGGCTGTCCAGTACCGGATCAGCGATGACTTCAGCAGACAGCTTTGCGCCCAGCAGCACATCGGCGCCAAGACCCAGCGTCAGATGCAGTGCACCGACAACGAAAAAGACCGGCGCCGACAACCGCAGGACAAGGGCAAGGGTTTGCATGCGTCTCCTGTGCAGCGTTGGTTTCTACTTGTAAGCGACCACCGCACTGGTGGGTCCGGCAAGCGCAATCATCTCGAAGCGCTGGAATCCCGCTTCGCGGCACCAGCCCTGGAAGTCGGCAAAGGTGTAGTCGAAGGCGTCGCCGAACTCGATCAGCATGTTCAGCGACATCAGCAGGCCAAACGCGTTCTCGCGCCGGGCATCGTCGATCACGTTCTCGATGGCGATCAAGGCGCCGCCCGCCGGCAGCGCGTCGTAGGCCTTCCTGATCAGGATCTTTTTGTTCTCAAGATTCCAGTCATGCAGGATGTTTCCCATGGTAACGACGTCCGCCTTGGGCAGGTCGTCCTTGAAGAAATCGCCTGAGATTGGCTTGATCCGGCTTTCCATGCCGGCTGCCTTGATCTCCTTGCTCGCGAGCGGCGCCACCGGAGGCAGATCAAAGCTGGTGCAGGACAGATGCTGATGGTGTGAGGCGACGATTCTGGACAGCAGCGCCAGGGCCCCGCCGACATCGCTCAGAGTTTTGTATTTTGAGAAATCGAACTTTTGCGCCAGCAATGCGAAATTCGCCGCCTGGAAGCCGGTCATCGCATCGAGAAACTCGCCCAGCGTTTCCTCGTTTGCGTATAGCGCCTCGAAGATCGACTTGCCGCCGTGCTTCACTTCGTTCTGCGGCTGCCCGGTCTTCAACGCCGTCCCGAGGTGATTCCAGTATCCGAACAGCCGGGAGTTCAGCATCTGCGGCAGGCCGCCGATGTAGGTCGGGCTCTTCTTGTTCAGAAACGCGGCGGTCTGTGGCGTGTTCCTGTACTTGCCTTCCGGCCCGTCTCCGTCACGGTCGAGGAATTTCAATGCCACCAGCGCATCGAAGAAATCAAATGTGCCACGCGGGTGCAGACCGAGCGCCTTGCCGAGCTGGGCAGCGGACTGCTGGCCGTCGCCGAGTGTCGTGAACAAGTCGAGTTCCACCGCAGTCAGCAAGACCTTCGAAGCCCAGAATGCAGTGGCGGTCTGCATGATGTGGGAAGGGTCGAGTGGCTCGTTCATTCTTGATTCTCCGTTTCCTGCAAAGGCCGGGGCGATTCAACGACCGTATCGCGGTCAATTGAGCATCTCCGCTATTTCATGCACTGCTTTTCGGCAACGGCAGCAGCAGGTGGCGGCTGAGATCGCCGACCAGTTCCGTATGCATGTGCCGCTCGACGAAATACCAGCCCTCTGCGTCGCGCGCGAGACGATCCTGGTAACGGCCGGCGATGATCGCCTGCAGCGGAAAATCTTCCAGCGCCTGGAATACCGTGAAGCGCAGTTGCGCAATCGCAGCTTGGCGATCTTCGTCGACATCGATGCAGAGATTGCTCATCACGTGCTGCGTGCGCGGCGTCCCGCAGTCGTAGCGGCGCGTGTAGCTTTCGTACATCGCCTGCACCGCCTGCGCGCCTTGTATGACGCTGCCAGCCGCAACGATCTGGCCGCGCGCGAACAGCTGACCGATCGCGACAAAATCGCCAGCGTCGATCAGCTCGGCGTAGCGGTAGAGCATGCGCTCAATTGCGCGGTGGTCTTCAAAGATCATGATTCGCTGCAACTACTTGTTCTGTGCCCACGATGAGATCACTAACTGTGCCTCTATCGGACACCAGAAGAATACGTTCAAAGGGATGCACGATCTGCAGTTGCCGACTGGCCGCCGCATACGTTCCCTCATCGGCAAGCCAATAGTCGTTAAGCAAAGCGAGCCACAGACGACCTGGGAGAGAAGCGCAAGCTTCGCGCTTAGTCTGGATACGATCTCCAAGCAATAGTCGGGCATTCAGTCCCATGTCAGCGGAAGAATTTCTATTTGATACATATCCGACAATTTTCTTACCAGAAGAGCGTCGAGGAATTACAGAAAGACGAACACGGTCCCCAGCGATGATGCGCTCTTCTTTGAACCCGTCGCGAGGCGTCATCGCCACTTGAGTCACCCATGTGGTCAGAGCGCTTCGGAACTTGCGTGGGTCTTCTACTGGAACCCATAGGCCGACGAGAAGACTGATGTCGCCGGGCAGGATTGGACCGATCTGGTCGTCTAACATATCAATCAGGCGCAGCGCGAAGGAATCCTGAGTCACGCGATTGCCAAGGCTTCCATCAGGTTCAAATGTGAATTGCGAAAGCCGCGTTACTTCCACACCAATTCGTTCTCCTTCGACATTGAGATACAGATCTGGTGGATCTTCTCCGTCGGAGATCGAGGCGCGATGCGGCCCACCCAAGTACTGGATGAGCGACTCGCCAACAAACGCTTCTTCGGGGCGCATATTCGTGGTCCGTTAGGGCTTCATTGTTTTGTTAGCGACTTGCCCGGAAAATGACAGCCTCATTGCCTCGTACACGGGTCTCAGTATCGGTGCAACTTGGGGCTTGCTCCGTTCCTGTGACTCGAATGAAGTGAAGAACGCGTTGAGTTCACCACAGTAGACGGCGCCAAGGCCGTCTGAAAATTGATCTGATGTGATATCAACCACGAGTTTGTTGAGCTCTAGCCACCCATGCGACTTTCCGTCACGCTCTCCGTGAACATAGTCTGGGTTCAAGGAATATTCATCGATCAACCAGGTACCTAAAAGATCAGACGCACTGCCGCATGCTCCCGTAGGGAAGTCGTCGAGCACGTCGCAAAGCAGTTGACCCTCTTGCTCCAAGAAGCGACGCACGCGGACGGCTTCACGTATCAACTGATCTCGGTAACCGATCATGATTGGTTGCAAACCATTAGGTTAAGCGGTGGCTTGGCCGTAGGGCCAGAAGCTCGGAGGCAGAGGCTTCTGCTTGAATCTCTGGGGGAGCACGGTGTCTTTGCGCCACTGCTCTGGGTAGAACGTTCCAGTGACCCGTCCTGAAATAGGTTGACACCTATACGGGGCGAAAATTGTAGCTAAAGCATGTTGGAAACGGACGCCCGATGAACCTCATCGGGCGTTTTGTATTTGAGGGACAGGTGCGGTCGTTCCT
>JALYJV010000077.1 GCA_030775105.1 Pseudomonadota bacterium
GGATGCCGCCCTGCGCCTGCTTTCGCGCAGGGAACACGCCGCTGCCGAGTTGCAGTTCAAGCTGACCCGGCGCGGCCTCAGCGATGACGAAGCCAGCGATGTCGTCGGCGCGATGGCGCAGGCCGGCTGGCAATCCGATGAGCGCTACGCCGAAATGCTTGCGCGCAATCGCATGGAGCAGGGCTACGGTCCGCTGCGCATTCGTATGGAACTCGAGGCCGCGGGCGTTGACGACGCGCGCATTGCCACCGCCTTGAGTGAACTCGATGTGGACTGGTCAGCCCGCGTGCTGGAGGTCTGGCGTCGGCGCTTCAAAGTCCCTGGCAATTCCGCCAAGGAATGGCAGCAGCAGTATCGCTTTCTGGCCAGCCGCGGCTTCAGCGCAGAGCAGGTGCGCTCGGCATTGAAGGGCTCGCTGGACCTGGATTGACTGCAGTCGCAGCGGCTGCCCGTGCCTGTGCGAATGCCAGCAGGCGTTCACGGATGACAGGGACCATCGTCACTGCGGCGCGTTCGCCCTGCAGGATCGCCAGCTGCTTGCTGTCGAAATCGGTCGACGCGATCTTGCTGAGGTCGGGGCGGATCACGACATCGGCCATCGGCAGTTCGGCTTCGCGCATCGCCTGACCCATGATGTCGAAGGTGCGCATCACCACGTCGAGCTTGGTCTCGGTGACTGTCGTGCTGGGTGGCGTCGACACATCGACGGCGATGATGAAGTCCGCCCCCAGCTGGCGTGCGTAGCGGATCGGCACCGGGCTGACCAGACCGCCGTCGACATATTCGACGCCATTGATCAGGGTCGGCTGGAACACGCCAGGCACCGCTGACGAGGCGCGCACCGCCTGGCCGATATTGCCGCGCTGGAACAGCACGCCCTGGCCGGTGTCGAGACGCGCCGCGACCGCCGCGAACGGAATCTTCAGCTGGTCGATATTGCGATTGCCGAGCTGGCGGTTGACGAAGTTCTGCAGCGCGTCGCCGCGCAGCAGGCCCTTGCCGAACATGGTCCAGTCGGAGACGGTGGCGCGATCGAGCTCGTAGGCGAGCATCTGCAGGTCGAAGCCGTTGTACCCGGCAGCATAGAACGCGCCGGCAACGCTGCCGGCGCTGGTGCCGACAATCAGATCGGGCTTGATGCCGAGCACGTCGAGCATCTTCAGCACGCCGATGTGGGCGAAGCCGCGCGCCCCGCCGCCGCCCAGCACCAGGCCGATCTTCGGCGGTGGCGGCGGTACGACGGCCATCGGTGGCGGCTCGACAACGGTGACGGCAGGCGGCGCACTGGCACAGGCGCCGAGCAGGAGCGCGGACAGCAGAAGGGCGGGCGTCAGCGCAGCGCGCCAAAACGGGGTGAAGAGGGAGAAAGGGTTCATTGGTCAATTTTAGAGGGCGCGAGCGGCTAAAGCTCGCGTTGGTCGGGGTGAGGGCCCTCCCACGGACACCCCGAATGGCGGCAAGTCTTGCGCTTGGCTACCATAGCGCCCCTTTTGGTACCGCCCCGACCGGGGCCAGCAGCCGCGTCCAAACGCATGAATAGCAACGAGGTTCGTTCCAAATTCCTGGAGTATTTCCGGGACCAGGGTCATACCGTGGTCGCGTCCAGCCCGCTGGTGCCCGGCAATGATCCGACCTTGCTGTTCACCAATGCCGGCATGGTCCAGTTCAAGGACGTGTTCACCGGCCAGGACAAGCGTCCGTATACGCGCGCGGTGTCGAGTCAGAAATGCGTGCGCGCCGGCGGCAAGCACAACGATCTCGAGAATGTCGGCTATACCGCGCGGCATCACACTTTCTTCGAGATGCTGGGCAACTTCTCGTTCGGCGATTACTTCAAACACGACGCGATCCGCTACGCCTGGGAATTCATCACCTCGCCGAAGTGGCTGGGCATCGACCGCAGCCGTCTGCTGGTTACCGTCTATCACGACGACCAGCAGGCCTACGACATCTGGCACAACGAGATCGGCGTGCCGCCTGACCGCATCGTGCGCATCGGCGACAACAAGGGCGCGCGCTACGCGTCCGACAATTTCTGGTCGATGGGTGATACCGGTCCCTGCGGTCCGTGTACCGAAATCTTCTACGACCACGATCCGGATGGCAGCAAGGGCATCTACGGCGGTCCGCCGGGATCACCGGAAGAAGACGGCGATCGCTGGATCGAAATCTGGAACGTCGTGTTCATGCAGTTCGAGCGTGCCGCCGACGGCACGATGACGCCGCTGCCGGCACCGTCGGTCGATACCGGCATGGGCCTCGAGCGCATCAGCGCGCTGCTGCAGGGTTCCAACGACAACTACCAGACCGACACCTTCCGTCACCTCGTGACGGCCGTCGCGCAGCTTGCCGGTCAGGCGCCGTATGCGAGTGCATCACAGAAGGTGATTGCCGATCACATCCGCGCGGCTTCGTTCCTGATTGCCGATGGTGTGCTGCCGACGAACGAAGGTCGCGGCTACGTCCTGCGTCGCATCATGCGCCGCGCGATCCGTCATGGGTACAAGCTCGGCATCACCGAGGCGTTTTTCTACAAGCTCGTTGCACCGCTGATCGAAGTCATGGGCGCGGCGTATCCACAGCTCGTCGAGAAGCGCGCGCAGATCGAAAAGGCGATCCGCGGCGAAGAAGAGAGCTTTGCGATCACGCTCGACAAGGGCATGAAGCTGCTTGATGAAGCGATCAGCAAGATTGCCGACAAACAGATCCCCGGCGAAGTGGTGTTCAAGCTCTACGACACCTACGGTTTCCCGTTTGATCTGACCGCCGACATCGCGCGTGAGCGCGACCTGACCCTCGACGAGGCCGGCTACGAGCGCGAGATGAATGCGCAGCGTGAGCGTGCGCGGGCGGCAAGTTCGTTCAAGACCGGTGCCGGCGTCAGCTACGACGGTGCCGAAACCTGCTTCACGGGCTACGAAGGTTTGCAGATCAGGGCCAAGGTGCTTGCGCTGTATCGCGACGGCGCTGCCGTCGATCAGCTCAACGCCGGTGACAATGGCATTGTCGTCCTCGACAACACGCCGTTCTATGCGGAGTCCGGTGGACAGGTCGGTGATCGCGGAACGATCACGGCTGCGGTGAGTGTCTTCGAGGTTGCCGACACGCAGAAGATCAAGGGCAATGTGTTCGGCCATCACGGCGGGCTCAAGTCCGGTGAGCTGAAGCTCGGTGACGAGGTCGATGCTGTCGTCAGCGAGAGCCTGCGTCGCGCGACGATCCGCAACCACTCGGCAACGCACCTGATGCATCGCGCGCTGCGCGATGTGCTCGGCGAGCATGTTGCGCAGAAGGGCTCGCTGGTCAACGAACAGCGCACACGCTTCGACTTCTCGCACACGCAGGCCGTGACGCCGGCGGAGATCGCTGAGATCGAGCGTCGCGTCAACATCGCGATTCTCGACAACGTCGCGGTCGATGCCGCGGTGATGTCCTATGACGACGCAATTGCGTCCGGCGCGATGGCGCTGTTCGGCGAGAAGTACGGCGACGAAGTGCGCGTACTCGCGATGGGCCCCAAGGACAACAACTATTCGACCGAGCTGTGCGGCGGTACGCATGTGAGCCGCACCGGCGACATCGGCCTGTTCAAGATCGTGTCCGAAGGTGGCGTCGCCGCTGGCGTGCGCCGCGTCGAAGCGATCACCGGCGAGAACGCGCTGCAGTACCTGCGCGACATCGAAGGCACGCTCAAGCGCGCCGCGGATCTGCTGCGCGCCGGCCCGGACGAGCTGTCGAACAAGATCGAGCAGTTGCAGGACCGCAGCAAGCAGCTGGAGCGTGAACTCGCTGCCCTGAAGTCGAAGATGGCAGCGAGTGCCGGCGGCGATCTCGCCGGGCAGGCGCGTGACGTCAACGGCGTGCGCGTGCTGTCAGCGCAGCTCGACGGCGTCGACGGCGGCGCGCTGCGCGATTTGCTCGATCAGCTCAAGAACAAGCTCGGCTCGGCGGTGATCGTGCTCGGCACCAGTGCCGGCGACAAGGTCAGCCTGATTGCCGGGGTCACTGCAGACCTTACTAAGCGCTACAAGGCAGGCGAGGTCGTCAACTTCGTCGCCCAGCAGGTCGGCGGCAAGGGCGGTGGCCGACCGGATATGGCGCAGGCTGGCGGCACGGACCCGACGAAGCTCGCGGCGGCATTGGACAGCGTCTACGGCTGGATCGAGAGGCAATAAGCATTGGTAGCCCGGTTCCGCGCAGCGGAGCCGGGATGGTTGACGCAACGCTTCCCGGCTTCGCCTGCGGCGAAACCGGGCTACGGGTCGTACAAAAGTTGAAACACGGCTAGACAGAAACGAAATGGCACTGATTGTTCAGAAGTATGGCGGCACCTCGATGGGCTCCGTCGAGCGCATCGAGCATGTCGCGCGCAAGGTCGCTTCGTGGCAGCAGCAGGGCCATCAGGTTGTCGTCGTCGTGTCGGCAATGTCCGGCGAGACCGATCGCCTGCTCAAGCTCGCGAAGTCGATTGATCCGCGCGGTAGCGAGCGCGAGTTCGACCAGATCGCGGCGACCGGCGAACAGGTGACGATAGCCCTGCTCGCGCTGGCGC
>JALYJV010000078.1 GCA_030775105.1 Pseudomonadota bacterium
CTACGCTTTGGCATCCAGCGCGATCACCATGGACGTCGCGCCGGGCCGCTTTCGCCGCAACATGCCGGACCCGATTCCGGTGGTCGTCCTTGGCAGGCTGGCCGTTGACCAATCCCAGAAGGGCAGAACACAGAAGATCAACAGGGCTGTCACGCCGGCCACCAGATAGCCGGTTCCAAGCGCGCGGCCCGCTGCATCGCTGCTGCTGCGAGAAGCTACAGCCATGACCGTGCCGACGACGAGGGCTGCTACCTCGGCCCAGCACAAAACGATCACAAGCGATTGCATCAGCGAACGCTATCAGGGCTCCGGCGGCGATGCATAGTCCGCGCTCGGCTTTTGACCGCTTCCAGCCCCGAAGCAGCCAAACGACTCCCGCGAATGGTCACCCGTTAGCGGACCATGCGCGACCAAAGCCACCGCGCCTATCCAAGCCTTCAGCGCCGGCAATACCGGTTACTGAAAAGAAGTCGAACGTCTGTCCTAGCCTGGTGCTGATGCTATGTGTCCTTGAAGACAATGGCATTGAAGATTGGGATCAGGTCCTTGGCCTTGATGTTGCGGCTATGGGTCTGAAACTGCACGGTAGCCAGGCCATTGATGTACGCGACAAGGTGCGAAGCAACGGTTTCGGCGTCGCTGCGCAGGCGCTCGTTGCGCGTCAGCGAGCACCGCTCAATGAACTTCGCCACATCCTGGATGACGCTGCGCGCAAGCGTCGACACTTTCTCGGCGATGTCCGGCCGGCTTTGCGAGATCGTCTGCACAACAAAGAACAGGCGTTCGGAATCGTTCGCCACCTTTTCCGAATTGAGGCTGTCGGAGAGCAATTCCGCCAGTTGCTTGAGGTTGGTGCGCAACGATGTGCCTGCGACAAAGTGCTTGAACAGACTTTGTTCGACGTCGGCAGTGGTGCTGCGCCAGAGCTCAAAGACCAGGTTGTGCCTGTCTCCGAACAGCGTGTAGACCGGCATGCGCGAGCAGCCGGCGTACTCCGCGACCTGGTCAATGCTGACGGCCTCGTAACCCTTCTCGCGGAACAATGTGCGAGCTGCCCCGAGCAGGTCCTGCAGGCGTGCAGCTTTCTGCTGCTCCCGGCTAAGGCGGGGCTTTTTTCGAGCACGATCCGGCAGTTGGCTCATTGAACGGTCTTGATTGAAGAGGTCGGGTTGCGCCTGGTGATGATAAACGCTATAAATAAATAAACAACTTGTTTATGAAAACAATTTGTTTACATAAAAACTATCCGTGACATAGGCGTGGCAGGAGAGAGCGTGAATCCCTGGATCAACAATATGCTGGCCGTAGCGGCACTTGCGACAACGACCGTCTGGGCCGACTCCGGGTCGGCACAGGATGGCGCAGTGCCTGCAACCCAGCCCGAGCTCCATGCGACGGAGCCGGCGGAGAGCACGCCGCAAGCACAGGCAACCAGCAAAGGCACATCCGCCCAAGAGCCACCGACAAGTCTCGACGCTGATTCCTCCTCCGCCGAAACAGGCATTGGCGTTATTCAGATCGAAGAACTTCGCACCGATCAAACCTCTGCGGATTCCCTCACGGAGCGGCCTGACGGCTCCGTCAGGCTCGAAGAGATCGTAGTGACCTCTTCCTATCGCAAGGAAAACATCCAGGACGTTGCCGGCGGGGCCCACGCCTTCGGCGGCCGCGCGCTCGACAAGGCCGGAGCCACCGGCATGCAGGACTACCTGGTGCAGGTGCCGAGTTTGTCCCTGCAGAAATCCGGAAATGGCACCGCCAGAATCGCGATGCGTGGCATCTCCAACGTCAACGAGTCGGATCTCGGCTATGGCGACGGCTCGCCGACAACGGGTGTGTATCTGGACGATGTCGCGATTCAGGGTTCGGGTGTGTTCCCCGATCTCAATATTTACGACCTCTCGCGCATCGAAGTGCTGAAGGGCCCGCAGGGCACGCTCTATGGCGAAGGCTCAATGGGCGGGGCCATCAAGATGATCACGCGAGAACCCTCGTTCAACGATTGGGAAATCCGCGGCAGCCTCATGGGGAGCCAGACCCAGCAGGGTGCCGACAGCTACGACGGTCGACTGGCCGTGAACATCCCGTTATGGGATGACCGCCTTGGTGCCCGCATCGTCGGCACCAAGCGCAATACCGGTGGATACGTTGATTACACCTCGCTCAATCGCCCGGACGCCGACGAGGAAGATGCCGACTCGTTACGCGGCCTGCTTCGCTGGCAACTCAGCGATAGCTTCCAGGCGGACTTCCTGCACCTCAGCGACCACAGCAACAAGAAGCAGTTTCCGGTAGTGGAACCCGGCCACACCGAGGATCTGACCAACGCGCGCGAGGAGGATCAGTACGCCATGACCGACTTCGCCATCAACGCGCTGACGCTGCGCTGGACGTTGCCGTTCGCCAACCTGACATCGGTCAGTGCCATTTATGACACCGAGAAAGACACCCGCCGCCGCACGCCTGTCCTGCAGACGCTGATCAACGGACAGTTCCTGTCTCTGGGCCTGGGTCAGCCTCCAGATATTTTCAGCAATGCTTCCACGCGCGTCATCACGGATCTCGATTCGTTTTCACAGGAACTGCGTCTGGTGTCTTTCGGCGGCGAGCGCTTCGACTGGATCGTCGGTGCCTTCTACCGTGACCGCAATCAGACCTTCGATGAAGAAAAGCGCGAGGACAATATTCCCGACGTGGACCCCACCGGCGGCCTGCTCAGCACCCTCCTTGGCGGTTTCTATCCTCTTCAGGGGCGCCAGGAACAAGGCTTCGGTGACGAGGCCTTCACGCAGCATGCCGCTTACGGCGAACTCAAGTGGAACGTCATCCCCGAGCAGTTCGACATCACTGGCGGTCTCCGGTACTTCAGCGAGGACATCGACTTCTTCTTCGACGCCTATCTGTACGGTCTGGAAGCATTCCTCATCGGGTCTGATCCCGACAACATCGACCCCGAAACCCAAACGGTCAGCGTGCATGTCAAGCAGCGCATGAAGAGCAGTGGCCTTCTTCCCAAGTTGTCCGCTTCATGGCATTTCGACGAGGACCACATGGCCTACGTTGCAGTCAGCCGCGGATTCCGTTCCGGTACATCCAACATCTTGTCCGCACTGGACGCCGGCCCGCCGATCATTCGTCCTGACTATGTGTTGAACAAGGAAATCGGCACCAAGTCCACGTGGCTCGATGGCCGCTTGACCAGCAATCTCGCTGTCTACCATATCGACTGGAAGGACATGCAGGGCACCGTCGTGGGCACCGCGATGCTGGGCAGTGTTCCGGCTTCCAACTTCGGTCATCTCGACAACGCGGGAGATGCAGTTGCCTACGGTGCCGAGGCGTCTGTGGCATGGCTGCCGTTTCAGAGTCTCACCCTGCTGGCCAACGCCGGATTCAATGACGGTCACGTCATACGGTCTGAAGATCCCGCCACGGTCCAGGAGGGATCCAAGCTGCCCAACATGCCCAGGTGGACCCTGAGCACAACGGCGAATGCCAGTTTCGATCTGCCGTTTGGTTTGACTGGCGATGCCAGTGCCACGCTGTCCTTCATCGACTCACAGGACGCCGTGTTTGAGCCGGCACCCCAACAGGACGCGCTCGGCAACGACATCGACTTCGGCGACTTCACAGTTCCCAGCTACAGCATGCTCAAGGCAAACATCAGTGCAGGGACTGGCACGTGGCGCGCGCAGCTGTTCGGCGAAAACCTGCTGGACCGACGTGCGATCACCTCGGTTTCCGGCCCTACCGTGCAGTACACCGTGATCACTCCCCGCACAGTCGGAGTGCGACTCAGCTATGAGTTCTGAAGAATCGCTGCCCATCCCGACGCCCGCCAGCCCCCTATCAATCAGCCTGCGCGACGTCACACTTCGTCGACATCCCGGTGTTCGTAGCCACGAGCTGAAGTCGCCAGATGACGATGTCCTTCATCGGATCTGCGTCGCCGTACCGGCTTCCTATGAGGCAAAGACCAGACGTCGATATCCGCTGGTAGTGCTGTTCAACGCCTGCAACGTCTTCGGCTCCGCCGTCGAGATGAGTCGCTTGATGGCGCAGACCAGGGAGATCCACGAATGCATCGTGATTTGCCTGGAAACGCCCATCGAAGGCGACGACGGTGTGCAGCACCGTGGCGGGTTCATCGCCCAACAGCTGCTGCCCTGGTGCCGAGAGAACTATCGCGTTGTGCCCGGCCCGGGCGCGGTATTCAGCGGGACCACCGGGGTTGCCGACGCTCTCGCATGCAGCGTCGGTGCGGATGCGCTGAGGCCGCTGCCAGGCATTGGCGACTTGCTCAACGATTCAGATCCTGTGTCGGCTCTCGTCAGCGGCCTGCGCCGGCATCTGGGCACCGGACATCAGTATGGCAGTGAGCTGGCGGTTCTCAGCAAGCCGCTTGTCAGCGGATTCCTCTGCGCATTGCAGCCCTTGTTCGGTCTGCTCTCAAAATCCATGAATGCCGCCCGGGATGGAGGCCAGCATGTAGTGCGCGCGCAGAGGATGGAACGCGACTTTGAAGTCTTCGCGATTCTGCCGGCATCAGCTGCCACGAATCCTTCGCGTCGCTATCCGGCCCTGCTGGTGCTTGACGCAAACATCGAGTTATCGACGGCGGCAGAGGCCGCGGCGCGTCTGGCTCATCGCGGCGAAATCGAAGAGATCGTGGTCATCGGCATCGGCATTCCTCGCGCCGAAGGTCCAATCGAGTTCGGCTTCCGGCGCTTCGAGGAGTTCTCGCCGCCACCCGACGGCTATCTATTCGACGATCGCCTCGGTCGTGTCTTTCGCGCGTTGTTTGCGACTCGCGGAAAGGATGCACGGCAGTGCGTGGGCAAGGCTTCCCAGCTCCACGGGTTTCTGGTCGATGAGTTGTTGCCGAACCCTCTTCCGCAGCTTCCCATTGATGAGAGCAAGCTGGGCCTCCTCGGACATTCCGCTGGCGGCGCCTTTGTTGCTTATGCGCTTTGCCAGGAACGTTCGCCGTTTCGCGATTACATCTCCATCAGCCCTGGCGTGGGCATGAGCGGCTCGTGGCTGATGCGGGAGCCGCAGGCGTCACCCCCGCTGGCCAGAGCTGCGGGCCAAATTGTTTTCTGTGTCGGTGGCGAGGAGATGGCAAACCGCTTCTGCGAAATAGCCGGCATTCCGGCTACCGAAGCCCTTTCGCGTCAGGTCCAGCAGCGAGAGCCGGGGCTCAAGGTTCAATTCAGATGTCTCGACGGGGAAACGCATTCCACCATCTACGCACCGGCTGTAACGCTGGCGTTACGCTCACTCTACGGCACCGCCCCGAGCCGGAGCGAATATTCGAGGTCGCCAACGAGCCTTCCGTAACGTAGCCGCATAGAAGCGACGGAATCGGCAATACGGCGTCAGCCGCAGATCAGCCCTTTGCGGTCCTTTATGGTTGTCAGCTCAACGGCACAAAGCCGACGGTCGAACACAGCAGAGGCATCTATTCTGATGTAACGGCCAAGCGAGGAAAGCGAGCTGAGGCTGACGGCCGATCCTTCCGACTTGTTCAGGCTTTCCTTAGCCCGCTGCGCCCGCATTTGGTCTCTGAAACCAACGGGATTGATCGGCTACTCTTCCTGTACGTCATGATGGCCTGCTGTCGTCACCACGACAGATGGGCGGCAACACGCGCCTCATCAACGTGCAGCGAAAACGACCAGCCATTGCGCTCACACAGCCGTTGAACGATTCCCAGGCCCAGACCATACCCCTGAGACGACGACGCCTCGGTCGCGGTGTACCTCCCATCAGCGTCATTGCTCACCTGATTGGTGACCAAAAGCTCGTGCTCTTTGATGAGAATCGTGATCGGTCCCTGCCCTTCGAGCGTGTGCTCGAACGCATTTCGCACCAGATTATTGACCACGATAGAAAAAGCCTGTGGATGCCCGCAGACTCTGGGTTCTGCGAGATCGTCGATCTCAACATCGACGAACTTGCCGTTCAGCACATAGCGCTGCTGATCTATCGCCCGACTCACCAGGGGCATCACTAGAAACTGCTCGTCATACACCCCGTCGTCGGTTTCGCGAGCGAGGCACAAGAACATTTCAATCGTGGTGATCATGTCGAGCGTCGCACGCCTCACTCGATTTACCAGCTTCACATCGGCTGCTGGCAGATCGCTTTGTTCTAGCAGCTCAAGCGCGCCTGATATTACCGTGATCGGCGTGCGCAACTCGTGACTGGCCGAACTGGTGAAGTATCGCTCCCTCGCAACAAATTCGCTGATACGCTCAAGCGTCTTCTCAATGGTCACAGCGAGCACGCCAACCTCATCGTCGCCGAACCGGCTGGACTCTATGCGTTTATGATCTACGGCCGATAGATGTTCCAGGTCGATGTCCGCAACCACTTTGGCGAGTTGCGCGACAGGGGCGATAGCTCTGCGCATCACAACAACTCCCAGCCCGAAACCAAGAGCGCCGAGCGCACTCACGACACCGGTGATAACGAGCAGCCACCACCAATCCTCTGACGACGCAGCTTCAATCCCGGCAACGTCGAAAACCACAAATGCGTGTCGCTGTTCATTGTCGGCAGGTACTACCGCGACATGCAGCTCTTCGGCGCTGAATTCGTACAATCCCTCATCGGGGTTTGTCTGCGCCCATTCCCTGAGTGATTCCGGCAGGCTGCCAACCTCATCGTATGCGCGAAGGTTCGTCGTCAGAGAGGGATAGCTTTGAGCGGCACGCTGTAGCTGATGCACCAGCACACGGTCCTCGCTCAATCTGATCGCAGCGAAGAAAGCGAATCCCCAGGCCACGCTAAGCACAGCAACACACATCGCAAATGCAATTGCGACACGCGTGCGCAAACTGTGCCGATACACTACTGAGAATCCTCTGCAATTCGGTAGCCGATGCGATGCACGGTATGAATCAATGGGCTATCAAACGGCCTATCGATAGCCTGCCGCAGCTTGTACAAGTGCGAGCGAAGCGCATCACCATCGGGGCGCTCGTCAGCCCACAACAACGTTTCGAGATCATCGCGAGCCACAACAGACGGCGCCTCTTCCATCAATCGTTGAAGTAGCCTCATTCCGGCAGGCGTGAGTTCGATGCGCTGCCCAGCGCGGTGCACCTGCAGCGTGGACCTATTCAGAATCAGATCACCAACAGTTAGCAGGTTGTCGGTTTTTCGGTGACTACGTTTGTACAGCGCCTGAAGTCGCGCATGCAGCTCTTGTAATGCGAATGGCTTGACCAAATAGTCATCGGCTCCCGCCTCGAAGCCCTTAAGTTTATCGTCAAGCGTGTCTCTCGCCGTCAACATAAGCACGGGCGTTTCCACTTTGGCATCAGCTCGCAGCTTTTGGCAGAAACTCAGGCCATCCATCCCCGGAAGCATCAGGTCCAGAACAATAACGTCGAACGGATTCGTCAACGCCAGGTGCATCGCGCTTATACCGTCATAGGCAAAATCCAGAATGTAGCTATGCTTTTCAAGATACGCGGCAATGTTCTCGCAAATGTCGCGGTTGTCTTCGACAATCAACGCTCTAATCGGCGCCGCACCAAGCGCGTGTGCCATCTGCTGCTCCCCTTACCAGGCGTAATCCAGTCGCAGGCCAATCAGCGGCTCGGCTTCGTTTTCGTCTTCCACGACTATGCCTCGGCGGTAGTCAAACTCGGTGTCGTCGCTCGACGACGCTCCCGTTACATTGATGACATCGAGAAAGGTTGTTACATCTATGGGGCCAAATGCGCGGCGATAGTCAACGCGAACGTTCACCAAGCCGGAGCTGCTTTTGCGACCGACGTTGCGCTCAGTGATTTCTTTCGAAAAGCGTAGAGGTTGTCCGTCTCCCAAAACGTCTGAGTAAATAATGAAGTCGTCGTCTGGCCTGCCGGAAAGATATTTGTAGCGCCCGGCGACCTTCCAGCGGTCGCTGATTTCCCAGGTCAGGCCGAGGGTGGCGACATGCTCTCGGCTGAACTCGGCGGCCACGTCACCACGGCCGTCTTTCCTGTCGACTTCGGAATCGTTATAAGAGTAGGTTGCGGTAGCGTAAATGCCTTCGCGAATCGTACCGTTGGCCACGATATCGACGCCGTACGATGTTCCGTCGCCAATGTTTGCAAACGTTCCGCTTGCTCGATCAAGGTCTACCACCAGGTTATCAAGGTTCTGATAGTAGGCTTCAGTCAACACAGACCAACTGTTGCTCAGGAAATATTTAAAGCCGACGCTACCGTGCGTGATGACTTCGGTCTCAAGATTGTTCGATGCGTTAGCGGCAAGTTGCAAATACCGCGGCGACTGATGAAAGAGCCCAGCGGTAGCAAAATACCTAACCGATTTACTGGGCCGCCAATTGACGCTGAATCTGGGCGACGCGAAGCTTTCGTCTGCAAAGCCGTCCCGTTCGAACCGCATGCCCGTGCGCATATCCCAATCGCCGTAATCAAACACTTGGTCTACGTAAGCTGCATAGCTTGTTTCTTTCTGACTGAGTGAAGAGTCGATGTTCGCGGGAGTCAGCACGATAAAACGCTGATCGGGGTCTGGTCTAAAATCATCGTCGTCGTAGACAAATCGGATCCAATCGCCATCTAGGACGGTGTTGTAGTCCAGCTCAATTTCCGTTATTCGAATACCGGCACTGAACACGCCCCATCGATTCACTGTCTCGAACTCGCTTCCCCAGCCGATCTCTGTCTCAGCTTCACCGATGGTAATGATGTCTTCCCGCACCGGAAAACTCGACGCTGGCGACCCCGCAGGCACGAGATCAGGAAATGACTCACCCTCTGAACTGATCTTGTCGCTTGTGCGGTAGTAAACCTTGTTGGTCCAGACACCTTGTTCACCGATCAACGATCGCAACGTCAGACCGTACAAGTCACTATCTTGCTCAGAATCCTGCAGTGCAGCATCTTCGAAATTGGGCGACGCAAAAACGTTATCCACGTCGCGAGTATAGTCTTCGTGTGTGTCTATCAGCAGAATTTCAAACGTGTTGTTCTGGTTGATTGGCATGACCGACTTTACGATGATGTCTCTCAAGACAGGCTTGCCAATGTCGAGTTCTTCGATGGTTTCAAATAAAGTGCCGAAATCGAGTCGACGGACAGAAGCGAGCAGAGTTGAGTCGTCAGTGATGCCGGTAGGGCCGTCGTAACCCACTTCATACCCCGCAAGGTCGAGGCGCAGACTGGCTGAAGGGCTTGGATTGCCGTCGGCGACTTCCAGTTTGAGTAGCGATGCAGCCCGGCCGCCATAAGCCGCACCCCACCCGCCCGGTGAGAACTCTGCGCCACTGATAACGTCCGGTGCGAAAATCGAGAAGCGGCCACCACCACCGACATCTTCGTCTTCACCGAGTGTCGCATCAAAGTGCACCGCTTTATCAAATGGAAAGTCATTAACGAATAACAAATTGTCTCTTGGGCCACGGCCGCGTACGCTAAAGCTCGCGAATTCACTGGCGGATGCCAGGCCAGGCAAACCGTCCAGCGAGAGGAGCGGATCTGCGCCACCGCCAACCGCGCTTCGCAACGCTTCTCTATCGAGATAGGTGCTGGAAGCTGATGCAAATACATCAGCCCTTCGTGCTCGAACTACCACGTCCTCAAGAATCACCGGCTCGCTACTTAGTTCGAATTCAATCTGTAGGTTCTTTCGCGTTATCACGCGTACGCTTGGCTCATACGATGAAGCGAACCCGCCCTTGGCTACGTTCACCGAGTAGAGGCCGGGGTCGAGCTGTTCAATGACGATGAGACCTTGTGCGTCGGTTTCAACTGATCGCGTGGAGTTGGTTTCCCGTTCCGTGATCGTGATCTGCACGGTTGGGAGTGGCCGCTCAGTAATCTGATCTTTGACAATGACAGTCAGCGCACCGGGCGCCTCTGCTGCGTGGGTAACAAGCGGAAAACCAATCAGGAGCGCCGACAGAGTCAACCACGATGCCCGTCTCAAATGCTTGCTCATATTGCTATCCCTCGAAGAATCGGCCGTATTTATTCGATGAAACGCTGGGAGGTTAACAACGCCAATGTGACTGAAAAGTCGCTGGAATGTGAAAGCTACATCAGAGCCCGGCGGGTCGACGGCGATCGGCCTCCGGTGCTGGTGCTGTCCGCGCTGGGCGAGGTGGACGACCGTATCGAGGGTCTGCGGACCGGCGGCGACGACTACCTGGTCAAGCCCTTCGCCTTCCGCGAACTGCTCGCCCGGCTGCATGCGCTGCTCCGGCGCGCCCAGCAGCCGCAGAACGGTGCACCGCGGCGGTCAGCTGATCCGACTGCAGCCGCGCGAGTTCCGCCTGCTCGAATACCCGCTGCGCCATGCCAATCACGTGGTCAGCCGCACCATGCGGATGGAGCAAGTCTGGGAGTTCAGCTTCGATCCGCAGAGCAACGTCATCGACGTTCAGATCAGCCGCCTGCGCGGCAAGATCGACAAGGGCTTTCGAGCCGCCGCTGCACACGGTGCGTGGGACAAGCTCAGTGAAAGGCTTCGTCTCGATCAAGGGTGAGCAAGACGTCTACACGCTGATCACACGGATCAACCTAGGATCAGTTTTGACGCTCGTTGGTGAACTCGAAGAATCGATCATGCAGCTGCGCAAGGCGGTCGAAGGTCTTGCGAAGTTGATGGGCGAAAAAACTTCGTTCACGAAAACCGTGCGTTACAACATCGCTGATGCACTGCTGGAGGCCGGCCGTGTGGAGGACGGCGCGGTGCTCTTCGAGGAAGTGCCGATCGAGGCACTGCAGGCTCCGGAGCCGGCGGCGCGTTGGCCGGCGCGCTTTAAATGGCAGCGCGGTCGCATCTCCGCGCTACGAGGCGAGCATGCTTTGGCAGAGCCGAACCTGCGCGAGGCAATCGAACAGCTTGGCCCGACCGAGGCTGTCGATCGCTGGATGGCGGAGAAAGCACGCGGCCGGCTTACTACCCGCTGCGCGCTAGTCCATCGCGGCATTGATGTCGAAGGTGATACACGACTGAACTCCTCGATGAACCAGATGCTGCCCCGCCTGAAAGCGGCCAGTCGTGACTGACAGCAACTGGCACTTTGCGGGCGGTCCCAAGCTGGCGCTTCCAACCGCCAAGAAATGGCGCCGGATCTGCAAAAAGTCTTCGTCAGAAGAACCGATACTTCAGATTGAACCCCAGCGTGTCGCGATCCGCCAGCGGGCGGTCGTTAAAATGCGGCTTGCCGCCCATGAAACCGCTGTAGTTCACACCGATCGTCAGCTTCTGCAGCCAGGTCATCTCGACACCGACGCCGACGCGGATGTCGTCGCGGTCGAACAGCGAACCGAACGCACCGTTCAAGGCTGAACGTCCCTTGAGTGCGTGCTGGTAGGAGATCGGGATGCGCAGATCCCAGCCTTGGAAGACGTTGCCACGATCCAGGATCATCAAGGTGGCGAGCGCCCATGCTTCGCGGTCGAAGGACAGCTTGTCGGTAGGTTGCCCCTCGTTGGCGCCTTCGTGGCTGACCAGAGGCTCGATGTCGTCGACCCTGACCCAGCCCACTTCACCGACGAGCGCAACACTGTCGAAATAGACCAGCGGGCGGAACACCGAGATGGCGTTGATGAGCACCTGCGTCGAGCTGGCGCGGGTCGGCTCGGGGATGATGCCGTTGACGCCTTCGTCGACGTCGAGCAGCGTGTCGATGCCCTCGCGGCGAATCACTTCGCCGCCGACGTTGACGCCGAACAGCAGCGTCGAGAAGCTCAACGCGTAGAGGTCGACGTTGTCGAAGTACGCGATGCGGAAGACTTCCGGCACGTTGAGACCCAGTGTTGCGGTCGTGATCGCCGGCACGACGATGCCGCCGGGCAAGGTCTGCGCCGGAATCAGATCCAGGCTGCCGAAGGTCAGCTCGACGGTCGGCGTCTTCTGGTGATAGCGCAGGTAGTAGGCGCCAAGCTCGGTGACGTCGTCGAGCGCGTACACCACACCCAAGCTGTACTGCTTGTCCTTGTCGTCCGGCCGCCTCTCGCCCGCGTAAGTGGGATTGACGCCGTATGGTGAGTTCAGCGGATTGACGCCAAGCTGCGGGAAGAACAGGCTCGGCAGCGCCTCGAGAGGCAGCGTGCGCAACGCGGCTTCGAGCGCGTCGGTCGGCAGCTGGCCGTCGAAGACCGAGTCGATCGTCTGCACGATGTCGGCGATATCGTTGATGTCAGTGAGGTCGAAGACCGCGAGATTGTCCGGCGCCAGCGGATTCAGGAAGCCGTAGGCCATCTCGGCGCCGGGACCGACCAGATCGCTGGGCGAATAGAAATCGCCAACAGGATTGACTTCGAAAGGCTTGAACTCGAAGACGTACTGCCCGAGCAAAGTGATGCTGTCGGTCAGCGTGAAGCGCGCCGAGACCTGGTTGATCGGCAGCAGGATGCTTTTGACGTCGGCACCCGGCACGGTCGCGCGTGTCGC
>JALYJV010000079.1 GCA_030775105.1 Pseudomonadota bacterium
GTCTATGACAACGAATTCTGGAGCAGCCGATCGACCATCGAGCAGGCCCACAACATTCGAGTGCCGACATTCATCATCGGTGGCTTGCAGGACATCTTTCAGCGCGGCGAGCCATTGTTGTACGAAACCATCAAGCACAATGCGCCAGCCAAGCTGCTGATAGGGCCCTGGACCCACACGACGATCGGCAGCGGGCTGCCTGCCGACGGCGTCCCGAACTTCGATCGCATCGCCCTGCAGTGGTTTGATCAATACCTGCGCGGAATCAATTCCGGCGCAGACCAGATCCCCAATGTCACCCAGTACGTGTCCGGATTGGGGCGTTACGTCACCGCATCCGATTGGCCTCATCCGATGGCATCGGCGCAGCGCCAGTACCTGCGCGACGATCAAAGCCTCAGTGCCGATGCGCCGGCGAACGACGAAGCGAGTCGTACCACGTTGCAGTATCCGGTAAACGGCATCTGCTCTGCGAGCACGGTGCAGTGGAGTGCGGGCCTGCTTGGAAGCGTGCCGTTACCCTGCTTCAGCGACAATGCTTACGTGGAAGCGCTCGATGTGAAATACGAAACGGCGCCGATGGATCAGGACGTCTACATCAATGGCCCCATCGCCGCCGAACTGTGGATCTCCACCACTGCGAATGACGCAACGGTTTCCGTACGGGTTGATGACGTTGACGGGGACACGGTGACGCCCCTCACCACCGGCCTGCAGATGTTGTCGACACGCGCTGTCGATCTTTCCCGCTCTCGCACCCTGAATGGCCAACTGATACAACCTTGGCTGACCTACACCCAAGCGACTGCGGCAAACGTCCAGGCAAACGAACCCGTCCCAGTACTCGTCGAGGTTTTCCCGACCAGCGCGCTGATCAAGGCAGGGCACCGACTGCGCATCTCCATCGGACCGGGTGACTTCCCGCGTGGATTGCCGCCACTACCGCAGCTGCTTGCCGGACCTGTGGGGCTATTGACTGTCCACAGCAACGGCGAGCATCCGTCCAGCGTGGTGCTTCCTGTGGTTCCGACGACGATGTTGCAGTAAGTAGCCAAGGGCCGACCAGTTTCGTAAAGAACTGCGCGCTGGGCATGGCTCATCCGATTGCGTTGCAAGTGAGAATGAGCATGGGGGATTTTCCGTCCCAGCCTGATCACTGCTTCATCGAGCACTCTGGTCAATTCGGATCGAGCGGCAAAACCCGTGTCAACACACCGAGCTCATAGGCTGTACTTAACGCTTCATGCCTTGTACGAACGGCAAGCTTGGAATACACGTTCTTGAGATGAAACTTCACCGTGTTCTCCGATACGCCGAGATCACGTGCGATGTCCTTGTTTGATATGCCGCCGGACAGACAATTCAGATATCGAACTTCGTGGTGAGTCAGGGCCTCGATCAGGCGACAGTCTTTCTCTGAAGCCAATCGTGTTCTGCCTCTCATTGCGCAGGCCCGCAATGATTCTTGCCCATTCTGCGTCATCGACAGGCGCAGGCTTGCTTCATGCGTCGGACTGTCGATCGTTACTGCGCGGCGGCGTGCTTCCATGTTCTCTCTCAGAGGGGATGCATTCAAGACTTGAAGGGCACAAATCCCGGATGGACATGCGCATCCGTGCGATGCAATCAACCGCGGCCGTTCGATATCAATGAGGGTTTCCGCGTTGTTTAGTCGCGGACAGGTAGCGCCAGAACAGGTACGCATACGAGATATCGACAGCCGCCAGCGCCGGAAGCACCCAGTTGACGCTGCCGATCGCCAGATGCCCGGCGGCGAGGACGAAGATTCCAATCTTGCCAATCATGCCGATCGTCACGACCGCACGGTTCTCGCCAGGCCTGCGTGCTTCCATCCAGTACCCGATCCCGAAAAGCAGCACTGCCATTCCGGCGATCTGGCTGAACAGCAGACTTGCCGGGGGTGGGAGGCCAAACAACGCCGACACCTGACCTCCCGCAAGCAATATCGGCAGGCCCGCAGCACCGTTGAAGATCGCGGCGGTGCCGAACAGTTTGCGTGCGTAACTTGATTCCATGCGAAGTGCTCCGATGTCAGCGCGCTATGCGCGATTTACCGACCAGAGAAGACGTTGACGACCACGCTGGCTTCCTCGATTCCGACCAGCCCACCGCCGTTTTCCTGAATGGCATGGCGCGCACCTGTGACCTGACGTGCGCCGGCCTCTCCGCGTAACTGGGTGACCAGCTCGAAGATCTGCCCCAGCCCGGTTGCGCCGAGCGGATGGCCTTTGGATTCAAGGCCACCGGAAGGGTTGATCGGGATGCGCCCGCCAATGCTGAACTCGCCGCGCTCAGCTGCAGGTCCACCGCCCCCGAACGGCACCAGGCCGAGGTTCTCGGCTTGAATGATCTCGCCCATCGCCGAAGCGTCGTGAACCTCCGCAACATCCATGTCCTTCGGCCCCAGGCCGGATTGCGCATAGGCAGCCAGTGCAGCGCGATGACCCACACTCTTGCCGGGCTCGCTGATGTCGCGCCGCGTGTAGCTGCGCACGACGCTCGCGGCGACACGCACGGCGCGCTGCTTGCTGGCACCGATCCGCTTCATGCCTTCCTCAGTGCAGACGATCGCCGCTGCGGCGCCGTCCGACAGCGGGGCGC
>JALYJV010000080.1 GCA_030775105.1 Pseudomonadota bacterium
GAGGATGCTACGAGCAGAACAGCACCAGCCATCAGTTTCTTCATCTCGCAACTCCCAATTTATGTTCAGAAGGTTGGACCTAGTCCCCGATCCAGCTTTGATACTAAGCCCGCGCTAAATGTAACCGCAAGCGCCCTGACGCGAGCGTGTCGCAGTTCTCAACAAGAGGGGCCACCGCGTGGCAGGCGCCTGACGCTGTGGACCCGACAATGTTGCAGTGCGGTTGGCGGCGGCGTTGCCGGGCATCACCAGCCCGCGGCGCTATACCCGCTGCACCGGGTCTAGTCCGGCCCTTGAATGCGGTAGGCTTCGCGCCAGAAAAACTGGCATCAGATCCGGGGGATGAAACGTGAAACACAAATACAAGTATGGGCTGGCCGTGCTCGTTGCCGCGCTGGCCGGTTGTGGCAGTTCGACTGTGCCGTCAGGCAATGCCGGCGGCGGCGGCAGCGGCAAGGGCTACGACGTTACCATCACCCGCACGTCCCTCGGCATTCCGCATCTCAAGGCCGCCGACTTTGCGAGCATGGGCTATGGCTACGGCTACGCGTTTGCCGAAGACAACCTGTGCGTGATGTACGACGACTTCCTGACGATCCGCGGCGAGCGCTCGAAGTACATCGGCCCGGAGGGGACCTACAGCATTCCGGCCAACAGTTCGACGACGAACAATCTCGACAGCGATTTCTTCTGGAAGCTGCAGGCAAACGATGCGGTGGTCGAGCGCCTCAAGGTGGCGGCGCTGCCGGAACTGCGCGATGCGACGCAGGGCTTTACCGACGGCTTCAACCGCTACATCCGCGAGATCAAGGACGGCGGTCACGCCGGGCGGCATGTCGTCTGTCGCGATGCTGAGTACATGGGCCCGATCTCCGAGGGCGACATGTACCGTCGTTACTTCCGCCTGTCGGTGATCGCGAGTTCTTCCGTGTTCGCCGGTGGTATTGGCAGCTCACAGCCACCGGAGCTGACCAACCCGACTGGCCCGGTGCTCGGCAAGGCGCGGCCTGCCGTCGACATCGACAAGCTCGACGCGGCAACGCTGAGCAAGCTCGATCTTGGCCCGCTCAAGTTCTTTTCCAAGGACCGTCCGTTCGGCAGCAACATGTATGCGATCGGCCCCGAAGGTTCGGCCAACGGCATGTCGATGGTGTTCGGCAATCCGCACTTCCCATGGACCGGCACCGAGCGCCTGTACATCGGCCACGCGACGATCCCCGGCAAGCTCGACATCATGGGCTCGGCGCTCTATGGCGTACCGGCCGTGCTGATCGGCTTCAATGATCATCTCGCCTGGAGTCACACGGTCTCCACTGCATACCGCTTCACGCTGTACCAGATCATCATCAATCCGCTGAACCCGACGCAGTATCTCTACGACGGCGCCTTCCGCGACATGGAGCCGGTGCCGTTGACGGTCGAAGTCAAGCAGGAGGACGGCAGCGTCACGCCGCTGGAGCGCACGCTGTATCGCACGCACTACGGCCCGATGGTCGGCCTCAAGCTGTCGCTGCCCGCAGTTGGCGAAATCAACGCGCTGCCGTGGACCAACGTGGTTGGTTTCACGATGCGCGACGCCAACGCCGAGAACGATCGTCTGATCAACCAGTTCGCCAAGTGGGACCAGGCCAGGTCACTGACGGAGTTCAAGCAGCTGCAGAAGGACATCCTCGGCGTGCCATGGGTCAACACCGTCGCGACCGGCCCCGGCGAGAACGCCTGGTATTCGGATATCACTGTCGTGCCGAACGTTACCGACGAACAGCGCGCGACCTGCGACGCCCAGCCGCTGGCGACCGTGTTCGCTCAGCTCGTCCCCGGCGTGCCGCTGCTCAACGGTTCGAACAGTGCCTGCGAATGGGGCACCGACGAGGACGCGCCGGCTCCGGGCATCTTCGGTGCAGGCAACCTGCCGACGCTGGAGCGCGCCGACTACGTCACCAACTGCAACGACAGCTATTGGCTCGGCAACGCGAACGAGAAGGTTGAGGGCTACAACAGCATCATCGGCGACGAAGGCACCGCGCGTTCACTGCGCACGCGCCTGTGCCTGCTGCAGGCGGAGCGCCGCATGGACGGCACCGATGGTCGCGAAGGCACCAAGTTCACCTTCGAGCAGCTCAAGGACGTGGTCCTTTCCAGTCAGATCTACTCCGCAGAACTGGCGCGCGACTCGATCCTCAATACGCTGTGCCCGCTGGGCTTTGCCATTGGCACCACCGGCCCGGTTGCGATCGGCGATGCCTGCGCGGCGCTCGCCGCCTGGGATGGCCATGCCAATCTCGATTCCAGAGGCGCGCACCTGTGGCGCGAGTTCTGGCGTCGTGCGCCCGTGCTGCCTGGCGGCCTGCCGGTCAATCCGATCGAGCCGCTGTTCTATCTGACGCCGTTCTCCGCAGATGATCCGGTCAACACGCCGAACACCGTCAACGTGTTGCTGCCTACGGTACAGGCTGCATTGGCCGATGCGGTATCCGCGGTCAATGCATCGGGCTTTGCACTTGATGAGCCGCTGGGCAACATCCAGCACTCCGGCGTCAACGGCACCGACATTCCGATCTTCGGCGGCACCGGTGGCGAAGGCGCGTTCACGATCGTTTCCGCCAACGCGCTCAACGAAACCGGCTACAACGTGACCTACGGTAACAGCTACATCCAGGCCGTGACCTGGGATGACGCCGGCGTGCATGCGGAAGGCTTCATCACCTACTCGCAGTCGACCGATCCGGCGAGCCCGCATTTCAACGACTACACCAAGGAATACTCGGCCAAGCGCTGGCACCGCTTCCCGTTCACGCCTGAGCAGATCGAAGCGGACAAGATCAGTTCGATCCGGCTGACGGAGTAAACAGCAGAGCTTCACAACAACAAGGCCGCCCTCGGGCGGCCCTGTTGCTTCTGCGCGGAATTATGTAGCTGATGCACGTGAATCCGACGTCGACAGTGGTTAGCTCCCTGCCTACCGTTTTTTCGGTACGGCACGCTTGCCCGCTGTAGGGGTAGTGATTTGGGATTTCATCTCTTGGTGTTGTGTTGGCCAACTGCGACTCAGCGCTTCAAGGCCTTCGTCCAATCGCTTCCGCCATCCCGGGCCGCGCTCGTATGCGTCGCCCCATGCCTCTTTGAGTGCGCGCGGATTGTTTGCGACGAAGTGCTCAATCAGGGCTGCCGCCTGATGGACGTCCTTTACCGCCTTCACCTTGTAGCGAGGGTCACGCTCACCCTGCACGATGAGCTTATGCACCGCATACCTTTCTGGGGATGGAAGGTTGATCACCACATGCCTGCCATTCCGGTCTAGCGCCACTGCCTGTGTTGGCGCTTCCACCGCGTATTCCAGAAACTTCAGCGGCTTCGCCGTCACTGCCAGTGCTTCGATGATTCTGGGATCGTCCCCGCGCTTGTCGATCGTAGTCAGGAAATCGATTTGGATATCCGAATCGTGTTTCAGGGAATATGTGGCCCCGGCTTTGCCGTCAAATGCGCGTGTAGGGACGAAGCCGGCTTCGAATGACGAAAGTGCGTCATGAAGATCTACCGTCGGGGCCTCTGGGACTGCGATCGAAATGCTTTGTCCGGGCATGGCGAGATCGACGTCCATCGTCTGATCTGAGCTTCCCCATTTGACGCCCAGCATGTTGGCGTAGGAGGCAAAGGCATGTGTTCCGACAAGGACGCCACCGACCCGGAAAAAGCCAAATTCTTCCATCCGCGCAATCAGGCGAAGGTGCTTTGGCAGTAGTGTCGTTGCGCCATGGGCGACGTAGGCAAGCGCCAGCCTCTCAACTGCATCAGCGTCAACTTCGGATGCTTGTTTTTCAGCCACCAAAGCCTGCGTCCGAACATTGTCGGGGCCTACATAAATCTGCCGAACTTTGCTCCCCTCTCGGAAGGAGTAATACCAATACGCGCGGCCCTTGATCTTCTTTGCCGAGAAGCTCCCCCCTAGGTCTCGAACGCTCCGGTGGGTCGACTCTGCCAATGCAGAGTCTAGGAGCTGCGCGTAGGCAGTTTGTGCTGTAGATGTGAGTTCAGAATGGAGCATGAGCAGCGTTATACAACATTTAATAACTTTGTTGTATACCCCCAGTTCTATGTCGAATCGACCGCACGTGCATCAGCTACATAATTCCGTTTCTGCGGGGAGAATCCCTAATGACCTCCGTTCGTGTCGAGTGCCGCGCGGAACGCGCGGTGTATCGAGAGGCGAACAGCGTGTCGTGGCGGTGTTGAGAGAGACTCTTCAGCGAAACACCCCGAACGCCGGAGCCGCCCAGCCAGCGCCCGAATTCACCGGAGCCGCCGGCATGGCGTTGCCGCCGTAGATCACGCTGCCACTGGCAGTCTGGTAGGTCTGCCATGCAATCGTCGGCTGGTGGCTGACGGCGGGCTTGCTGAAATCGCAGACGCCGTCGGGGAACAGCGCTTCCATCTCCGCCCACTGCGCATCGCTGAACGGCAGCAGGCCGTAGTCGTCGCCGCGGTTCAGCGGCTTGAGCTGGCACTTGTTGCTGTCGGTGGTGATCGCGTCACCAGCTGCAGTACGCGGAGTGCCGTAGATCGGCACGACGAGATCCGGGCACAGGCCATCGGTCAGCTTGATGCCGACGCCGCTGTAGCAGGCGTCGCCGATATCACCCGGCTTGTTGTCGGTGAGCTTTTGCGCAAGTGAACTTTGGCGCGCGTCCTGCTCGACCGCGGCGAGCCAGCGATCCATTGCGACGAAGCTGTTCTTCGCGCACTCGTTGTCGCCCATGATCAGCAGAGGACCCTCCCAGATCACTTGGTTGTCGTGGTTGCCGTGCTCGCGGTCGAGGCGCGCACGCACCGCGAATGCGCGATAGGCGTCGTGGAATGCGCCCGGGTCCGGGCCGCGGCAGTCGATGATCGCGGTATGGTTGAGATTGTTGGTGACGTTGATCAGGCCGGTGCGGTAGGCATTCGACAGCGCCGGTTCCACCGCCACCATGCGTGATTCGACGACATTGGCGTCCTGGTCGCCGCCACCGATCTTCGTGTTGAGATCGATGAACTGCGCAGGCAGGATCGTGCCCGACTGCAGTGCCTTGAGGCCGTACTGCACGCCGACGTTGTCCATCGGGAAGCCGGCAAAGCCGCGGCCGATCTGCTGCTCCATCGCGGTCCACAGCTCCGGCGGACGCGGTCCGAGCAGGTTGATCGCGGCATCCTGGATCGCGCAGCGCACGCCGCCGGGATTGGTGTCGGGGTGATAGCGCTGTTCGTCGCTGATGCCGCCGCAGGCATCGGTCGGAATCGCGACGCGGAACTGCGCGAGATCGCTGACTTCGGAATTGACGATCGTCAGATGGCCCTGCACGTCGGCCATCTGCGTCGGCAGCCAGACGACGCCCGGCCCCCACTTCGCCGGATTCAGGAAGTATGCGAGCGTCAGGTGGTAGTCGAGGAACTGCGTCGCCGTGCTCCACGCGTCGGGGAACGAGCAGGTCGGCAGAATGCCCTGGTAGATGCCGGGATAGGCATTCGAGATCCACTGCAGCGCGAGCGAGCCGCCGGAGCAGCCTTCGCCGATCGTGTAGCGCAGATCGCCGTACTGCTCGATGACGCGCTCCTTGGCCATCATCAGCGACTCGGCCTGCACGGCGACGTTGCAGTTGTGCGAGCTGTTGTCGAGCGCAGTCGACATCACTGCGAAGCCGCGGCCTAGCGCCATCTCGGTCGCGTCGGTCAATACCTGCACCGGCAGGCCGATCGGGATGTTGCCGCCGACAACCGGAATCGCGGTGCCGCTGCCGGGCACGACGCCGGGCGCACCGGCGGTCTGGTACTCGACGCCGCAGCCGAAGCCGTGATTGACGAGCAGCTTGTGGTTGAACTGCGGCTGCGGTGCAGTTGCGGTCCACGGTTGATCCGGCCGGTACAGCACGGCGATGCGGTACTGGTCGCGGTTCTGATAACCGAGTTCCTGGCGCACGATGAACGGCAGGGTCTCGCCGGAGTCCGTCGCAGTGTCGGCGATGTCGCTAGGCGGATTTTCCGGATCGTAGGGCTGGAAGCCGCTGCTCAGCGGATTGCTCGACTTGTAGGAGTAGCTGTACTCGGGCGGCTGATTGCACTGCGCGTCGGTCGCCGCGGCGTTGCGGCAGGTCCAGGGTTGCAATTGCGGACCGGAGAACACCGGCCCGCCGTTCGGATGGTTGGTCAGCGTCGTGCTCTGCGTGCCACCCGGCAGTTGCGCAGTGAACGTGTTGCGACCGACGACCATGCCGCTCACCACGCCGCGCAGTTTGCCGTCAGCGGTTGACGCGAATGCGCTGCTGACGTCGTTGCCGTTGAGCAGCAGCTTGATAACCGATGCGCTGGCGCCCGCAGGCACGTCGACCTCGATCAGCGCGTCGCCGTCGCTGAGCAGATCGGCACGGTTCGACAGCACGTGGATCGCCGTTGCGGTTCCGCCAGCGCCACCTCCGCCTGAACCTGCGCCGTTGACGGGAGCGCTTTCACCGCAGCTCGACAGGAAACAGCACGTCGCCAGAAGGGCAGCTTCTACACGCGAAACACGCACGATGGTTATCTCCTCGAAGACAGGTCGCGCTGTTCTGCTTGAGACAACGCGTACAAATCCATTCTACGCAGCATCTGCCCGGCACCGACAGCGCCCATCTGGGGGGCTGCCCACGAAAAAGCCGCCCGAAGGCGGCTTCCTGTTCTCTGCAGAGGCTTGCGCATCAGCCAGAGAGTTTGGCACTCGCGTCGCGAACGCCGGTCTTTAGTGAAGTCCAGGCCGCATCGACATTGCCCTTGAGCGAATCCCAGGCGTCTTCGCTGGCATCCGCCAGTTCGGCGAGCTTGGCGCGACCATCGTCCAGCTTGCCGTCGAGCGCCTTGATCTGCTTGTTGAATTCAAGCTGCGCTTCGGCACTGGCCTTGGAGGCCTTGGCCTTGAGTTTGTCGACTTCGGCTTTCCACTCGTTCAACTGAGCTTTCTGCTTCTGCTGATATAGCGCTTTGTCATCCATGCTTAATCCTCATTGTCTTCCGGGTTCACGCCAACTCGGGAGTGAGCGGCTCAGCGCCGCGTTCCGAAATGCCGCTGGCGATGGGATAAACCGTAGCAACCGGCAACTGAACCCGAGGTGACGCCGGTCTGTTCACCGCCGGCTCACGTGGAATCAGGGCTTGATTCGAGCGGTTGGCGGATATTCACAATCCAGCTTTGATCACACAGCTGTAATCTAACGGTCATCAAACGCGCGACCGCCACCCGGGCAGTCGCGCCACATTAGCTGGAGGAGACATGACCGGGCATTTCGAGCGTTCGCCGCTGAGTCGCGGCGTGATGGTGATGTGCGTATTGCTGCTGGGAGCCTGCGGTTCCAGCGAACCGGTGGACGGACAGGTCGGTCCCATGCCGCCGCTGCAGGACGCAACCCTGGACGGCGATCTGCAGAGCGCGATGATTCACACCAGCCTGCGTGGCTGCGAGTTTCTCGACACGCAGTACTGCCTGTTCCCGTGGCCGAATGATTTCTTCACGCGACCGGATAATTCCACCGACACCGGCAAGCGCATCAACCTGAATGTGCTGGGCATGCCCAAGGATCTTGCCGGTCTGCCGCTGCGCCCGGATGAATGGAATCGCAATGATGGATTCTCGCCGGGCCAGCTGATCGTCACGCATGTACCCGGCCTTGATCCGGTGGTGAGCGGCATTGGCGACATCACCGATGTCGAAGCGTCGCTGGAACGCAACGCGCCGATCATCGTGATCGACGCCGACACCGGCGAACGGCATCCGATCTGGGCCGAGATCGATGCCAGCGAAACGGCGAGCACGCTGTGCGATGCGCCGGACGCTGTGGTCGACACCGCTGGCCTGGTCGCCGGTGAACTCGATCTCGATGGCCCACTCGCGAATCTCGACGCCGTCGTCGAGGGCCTGGGCGCCGGCTGCACGCTGACCCTGCAACCGATCCTTGCCGCGCTCGGCGCCGGGCTCGACGCAACGCTGCTGCCGAACAACGCGCTGAAGATCGACCCACCCGCCTTGCTGATCGCGCCGGCAAAGAACTTCAAGGATGGCCATCGCTACATCGTCGCGATGCGCAACCTGAAGAACGCCGAAGGCCAGACCATCGACGCACCGACCGGATTCCGCGTCTACCGCGATCGCTACTCGAGCGATATCGGCGCGGTCAACGACCGTCGTGCGCACATGGAAGACATCATCGCGACGCTGCAACGGCATGGCGTCAGGCGTGACTCGCTGTACATGGCCTGGGATTTCACCGTTGCGAGCACACGCAGCAATGCCGGCCGCGTGCTGTCGATGCGCGATACAGCGATGGCCGAGCTCGGCGACAGCGCGCCACAGTTCGAAGTCACCGCGGTCACGAACTTCGCGGAAGGCGCGTCGATCCGTCGTGTCGAAGGCAAGTTCACGGTGCCGAACTTCCTGACGATTCCCGACGGCATCTGCGACAACCTCGTGCCGCCGGTCAGCGAGAACCTGATCGACTACTGCGCACAGCTCGATACGCTGTCGGAACAGCTCGGCGGCACAGGATTGCCGGGACTTGGCGAACTGCTCGGCACGGCGGCTGACGCCAGCGGCCTGCTGATCGAACTCGGCCAGCTGCCGCTGTCGCGCCTTTACTACGGCCTGCCCGGCGGCGAGCTGCCGCAGATCAACCCACTGCAGCCGACGCAGGACTTCCACTTCCAGTGCGAGGTGCCGCGCACCGCGATCGGCAGCTTCGACGATGCCGACACCTGGGTGCGCCCGGCGCTGCCGACGCTCTACGGTCATGGTCTGCTCGGCAGCAAGGGTGAAGTCGGCGGCGGCAGCACCGCTCGCCTGCGCGAGCAGAACTTCATGAACTGCGCGATCGACTGGATCGGTATGGCGTCGCGCGACGTGCCAACTGTGCTGACCTTCCTGATCGACATGAGCTTCTTCCCGACGCTGCCGGATCGGGCGCAGCAGGGTGTCGTCAACTGGCACTACCTGACGCGCCTGCTGAATCACCCGGACGGTTTCGCGTCCGACCCGGCCTTCCAGACTGCCGACGGCCGCCCGGTGTACGACCGCAGCGAAGTCGTCTACGACGGCAACAGCCAGGGCGGCATCATGGGCGGCATGGTCGTCGCGACCTCGACCGACATCACCCGCGGCTCGCTCGGTGTGCCGGGCATGAACTACTCGACGCTGCTGCGTCGCAGCGTCGACTTCGATGGTTACGGAGCGCTGCTGTACACCTCGTATCCGAACTCCTTCGACCAGAGTTTCATCCTGTCGATGATCCAGATGCTGTGGGATCGCGGCGAGACCAACGGCTACGCCAACCACATGCGCGATCCGGCAGCGTTCGATGCGCTTGGCCACCCGACGCCGGCGCATGAGGTCATCCTCAACGTCGCGTTCGGTGATCACCAGGTCGCCGACATCACGCCGGATGTCATGAGCCGGACCTGGGATGGCGCCGTTCACCGTCCGGCGACCGAACCCGGCCGGCGTTTCGACAAGCAGACGCCGTTTCCGCTGATCCGCGATGCGGTCGATGGCCAGAGCGATTCGGTGATGGTGGTCTGGGACATTGGCCCGCTCAATCCCGAGAACGAGGACAATCCAGGCACGGCATCCCCGCCGGCAACCAACCGTCCACCGCGTGAAGGCCGCGATCCGCACAGCGACCCGCGCGCCGAAGTGGCCGGTGGTATCCAGCGCCGCGCGTTCCTGCACGACATGACCTACCTCAATGTCTGCGGTCCGCGGCCCTGCTACGCGCGTGGCTATGTCGGTGCCGATGTTGCCGCCGGTACGGCAGGCAACCTCGCGCCATTCGTCAGCAATCTCGGCGTGATTCACGCGCGTCCCGGCACCCAGGTTGCCGCGACGACGATTGCCGCCGATCCGGATCGCAATCCGCTGAGCTATGCATGGACGATCGCAAGCGGGCTTGAATGCGTGACCGGCGTCGAGCAGGCCGATCAGCCAACCGCACTGATCAATCTCGCCGCCAGCTGCGCCGTCGGTGAAGTGCGTGCACTGGTTACCGTGACCGACGACAAGGCGGCGACGGTCAGCGATGAGGTTGTGATCAAGGTCGAGTAGTCGCGCGATATGTCGCAATACAGAAACGCCGGCCATTTGGCCGGCGTTTCTTGCGTTCGGAGCAGCCTTTACAGACCTCCGTTCGTCTCGAGTGCCGCGCCTTGGCGCGGTGTATCGAGATGCGAACGGGATTTTGTGGCACCCCAATAGCGCCTAGAACATCCCGCGCTCGTTGACCATCTCATCCGGCTGCATCTGCCCGATATCCCAGAACTCGACGATCTTCTGATTCTCGAAGCGGAAGATATGCACGACGGCCATACCGGCATGCTCGGGTGTGAAGCGCAGGCGCGAATGCACCGCAACCAGATCACCCTCGGCAACCGCGCGCTGGATTTCGAAGAACTTGCCCGGGTGCGTGTGCTCGCTGTCCTGCATGCCCTTGCGCAGCGTGTCGGCATCGCTGCGGAACCAGGGGTTGTGGTGCACGAAGTTCGCACCGACGTGCTTGCTGTAGGCGTCGTCGATGCGATTCGCGATGATCAGGTTCAGGAAGTCGATCGCAGACGCCTTATGGGTTTTTGCTTCGCTCATGGAGTGCCTCCGCGTTGATGGATGTGGTGACGAATGCCGTCACGGCGAAGCAGTTTCGCGAGCCATGCTCGCAAGGCGTTGCAGCACAACGTCAGCGACCTGCGAACTCGACGGCAGGAACGTATGAATGACCGGCAACTGCACCTGGTCGGTCAGCCAGTCCGCACTGACTTCCGACAGCGACACCACGCCATCGTTCATCTCGTCGCCGAATGGAGTGCGTTTTCCGGTCAATCCGCGAATGCCGATGATCGCAGTGGTCGGCACGGTCGTCGCCACGATCTCGGCCATGCGCAGCGGTGAGCGCAGCAACTGGCCGCAATCGCCGGTCATGGCTCGGAAGACCAGATTGCCGCCGAGCGTCTGCGCCAGCCGCGACGGCATGACCGGTGAGCCGAGCAGAAACACATGGCGCGGCTGGCGCACATGCTTTGGCAGACGCTGCAGCGCCGCACGGATCAGGACGCCGCCGAGTGAGTGTCCGATCAGCACATAGTCCCCTCGCTCGGCGAGTGCCGTGATCGCGACCAGCAATCGGGTGCGGATCTTCGTGAAATTCTCGATGCTGACG
>JALYJV010000081.1 GCA_030775105.1 Pseudomonadota bacterium
CCGCGATGCGATTGACGATCTGCTCGTGATGATCGATCGCGTCAGCGATGGCCTGCTGGATCTCGCCGAGCGCGAGGCCGACACGGTGATGCCCGGCTTCACCCATCTGCAGATCGCGCAGCCGGTGACCTTTGGCCATCACATGCTGGCCTGGCGCGAACAGGTGCAGCGCGACCGCACGCGCCTGCTCGACTGCCGCAAGCGCATGAACCTGCTGCCGCTCGGTGCAGCCGCGCTGGCCGGGACCGTGTATCCGATTGATAGGCACTATGTCGCCGAACAGCTCGGCTTCGACGGCGTGACCGAGAATTCGCTGGATACGGTGTCGGATCGCGATTACGCGATCGAGTTCTGCGCCGCGGCAAGCCTGATCCTCGTCCACCTGTCGCGCTGGAGCGAAGAGCTGATCCTGTGGGCGTCGCCGATGTTCGCGTTCATCAATCTGCCGGACCGTTTCTGCACCGGCAGTTCGATCATGCCGCAGAAGAAGAACCCGGACGTACCGGAGCTCGTGCGCGGCAAGACCGGCCGCATGATCGGCAATCTCAATGCGCTGCTGGTGCTGATGAAAGGCCAGCCGCTCGCGTACAACCGCGACAACCAGGAAGACAAGCCGCCGCTGTTCGACAGCGTCGATACCCTGAGCCTGTGCCTGCAGGTCTACGCCGAGATGATCCCGGCGATCGAAGTGCGCCGCGACAACTGCCGCGCCGCCGCGTCCAAGGGCTTCTCGACCGCGACCGATCTGGCCGACTACCTCGTCAAGAAAGGCCTGCCGTTCCGCGATGCGCATCATGTCGTCGGCAGCGCGGTCGCCTATGCAAGCCAGAAGAACTGCGACCTGCCGGAACTCAAGCTCGAAGAACTGCAGACGTTCTCGCCGCTGATCGCCGCGGATGTCTACGAGCGCATCACGCTCGAAGGCTCGCTGGCTGCGCGCAACCACTACGGCGCGACCAGCCCGGTCCAGGTCAGGGCCGCGATCGCCAGGGCGCGAGCGGCGCGCTGAAGTTCGTACGCCGGAGCTGCGGTTCCATCTGACCGCCGTGTCAGATATTTCAGTCTCTGCGCGCAACCGCCTGTTGCTGTGAGGTGCGCAGGGCTATGCTCCGCGCCCCCGCTCCGCGCATGCCTCCCCCCGAAGCCATGAACCCGATCTACCGCCACATTCTTGCCGTCGGTCTCTGCGGCCTGCTCGCCGCGTGCGGTTCCGACGTCAAGGTCGCCGATGCGATCAGCGCGCCGGCCGTCGACAAGGCCATCATCTTCAACGGCACGATCCCCGCATCGGACGGTGAGACGATCGGCATCACCGTGTACCAGCCGGCACTCGCCGCCAACCAGGCCGCACCGCTGGTGATCCACGGCCACGGTTTCGGACTGTCGCGTAACAAGAACTTCGAAGGCAGCAATCCGATCGGCGCATTTCTGGGAGCGGACGTGACCAGCGACGCCGGGCGTCTGGCCTGGAACAGCGGCTACTACGTGATCAGCTTCGACCAGCGCGGCTTCGGCCAGTCGAGCGGACCGATCACCGTGATGGACCCCGAGGTCGACGGCCGCAACGTCTCGACGATCATCGACTGGGCCGAAGAAAATCTGCCGCACCTCGCGCGCCGCGGTGGCGATCCGGTGATAGGCGCAGTCGGCCTGAGCTACGGCGGCGGCTTCCAGCTGATCGGCGCCGGCGTCGATCCGCGCTTCGATGCGCTGGTGCCGACCGCGACCTGGTCCGACCTGCGCTACAGCCTCGCGCCGGGCGGCGTGCCGAAGACGATCTGGCTCGATATCCTCGCCGTCGCAGGCGGCGCCACGGCCGGCTTTCAGTTCGAGCCCTTCGTCTACACCGCACTGCTGCAGGCGACGCTCGGCACGGTGAGCCAGGATACCTACGACCGCTTCTACGATCGCAGCTTCGCATCGTTCTGCGAAGGCAACCGGGCCGATGGCCGCGGCGTACCGGACGTCGACGCCTTCTTCGTGCAGGGCGCCAACGACATCCTGTTCAACATGAACGAGGCGGCGGCCAATCTCGAATGCCTGCGCAGCCACGGCCGCGACGCGCGCCTGCTGGTGCAGACCAACGGCCACATCATTCCGGCGCTGCAGGCGGCGGGCCGGCAAATCCTGTTCGGTGTCGACGAGACCATCACCTGCGGCAATCGCAGCTACGACACCGCCAGCATGATGGTCGACTTTCTTGACCAGAAGCTGCTGCGCCGCGCGCCGGGGCTGCAGACCCCTCCGGACCTGTGCGTCTCGCTGACACCGGAGGAAGGCCTGCTGCTGCCGATGCTGCCGTACGGCGGCGAGTCGATCGCGTTTGCCGATGCCCAGGTCATTCCCGGTGCGGTCGGCCAGGTTGTCGCACTGCTGCGCAGCCTGCCGCTGCAGACGCTGTATGCCAGCCTGACCGGGCTTGCACCGGAGGCGCTGCAGGTGATTTCCGGCGTGCTGCTTAATCCGCCGGGCAGCGATCAGGGCTACACGCAGGATTTCCTCGCCCTGCTGCCGCAGATCGTCAACCTGCTGCCCTACGAAATCCTCCAGCAGCTGACCGCTGCGCCGGTCTACGTGCCGCTGCATACGGTCACGCAATCCCAAGCGCTTGCCGGCATTCCGCAGGCGACGCTGAATTTTTCCGGCGGTGCCGTCCAGCCGCCGGTGTTCGTCGGTATCGGCCTGCGCAAGCGCGCGACGAGCGATCCGGTGAGCGTTAGCGATCAGGTGACACCGGTGCGTGCGAACGGCGAGGTCCGCCTCGATCTGGCCGGCGTGCGTGCCGCGCTGACGCCGGGCGACGAGATCGGCCTGCTGCTGTACGGCTTCCATCCGTACTTCCTCAACAATTCGATCCTGTCGCTGGCCCCGGCGCCGGTCACCGTCAGCGGCGAGATCCACTTGCCGCTGGTGAGTCGCTGAACCGGACACTTCCGTGCATCACCGTCTTCTGCTCATCAGCCGGAACGACTAGAATCCCTCCGCTGCCGGTCACCCGGCAGCGTTCACTCCCCCTGCACAGCCAGCCGTCGCAAGCGTGCTCTCTATCGAAGGACATATCGATGAAGCCCCGCTTTGCATTGCTGCTGCCCGCTGTTTTTCTGGCCTGTGCACCCGCCGCCGTTTTCGCCGCTGATGCAGACGGCATCGAAACCGCTGCCGCCGAACCCACCAAGCTGTCGCCTGTCACCGTCGAGGGCCAGAAGGAAGCCGGCCCGACTTACAGCATCGACTCGGCCAGCGGCGCGACCAAGACCGGCACGCCGCTGCTCGAAACCCCGCAGTCGATCCAGGTAATCACCCGCGAACTGATCGAAGACCAGGACGCGCGCATCCTCGACGACGTGCTGCGCAACGTCGCCGGCGTCATGCCCGGTGGCTACTACGGCGACTACGACTACTTCCGCATCCGCGGCTTCGACGCCAGCGGCTACACCTACCTCGACGGCATGCCGATGTCGAAGGGCTCGGTGACCAACAACAAGGAGCTGTTCGGCCTTGAGAAGGTCGAGGTCGTGCGCGGCCCGGCCGCGGTGCTGTACGGCGCCGGCTCGCTCGGCGGTCTCGTCAACCTGGTCAGCAAGCGTCCGCGCGACGAGAATTTCGCCGACCTGGAGATCTCGACCGGCCGCTATCTGGATGTCGAGCCGGCGGTCGATGCCGGCGCGGTGCTCGGCAAGGGTCTGTCGACGCGGATCAACGCGCTGTACCGCGACGAGGGCAGCTTCACCGATTTCGGCGAACGCCAACGCCTGTTCATCGCCCCGTCGCTGAGCTGGCAGATCGCCGACAGCACGGAGCTGACGGTGCTGACCAGCTACACGGACAACGAAGACCGGCTCGGCTTCCCGTTGCCTGCGGTCGGTACCGTAC
>JALYJV010000082.1 GCA_030775105.1 Pseudomonadota bacterium
GCGCTGCAGGTCTGCCCTGAGTTGATCATCATGCCGCCGGTCGCGCCGGCAACGTTCGCCGCAAAGTTGGCATCATCGAGCACGATGAACGCGCTCTTGCCGCCAAGTTCCTGGCAGACACGCTTCACGGTCGGCGCCGCGGACTTCGCGATCTCGATGCCGACCGCTTCGGAACCGGTGATCGACACCAGATCGACGAGCGGATGTTTCGACAATGCCGCGCCGATCACCGAGCCGCTGCCCTGCAACATGTTGAACACGCCGGCCGGCACGCCGGCGGCGTGCAGCACTTCGGCAAAGATCTGCGCGGAGTAGGGCGCAAGCTGTGGCGGCTTGAGCACCATCGTGTTACCAGTCGCCAGCGCCGGCAGCACCTTGACCGTGATCTGGTTCATCGGCCAGTTCCACGGCGTGATCAGCGCGCAGACACCGATCGGGTCCTTGGCGAAGATTGTCGAGCCGCGGCGTTCTTCGAACGGGAAGTGCCTGAGCACTTCGATCGCTGTCGCGATGTGGCCCGCACCGAGGCCGATATGAAAGCCGCCGCCGAGCGCAGCGGGCGCGCCCATCTCCTCGGTGATTGCTTCGCCGATTTCCTTCTCGCGCTTCGCGTACTCGGCCTGGATTGCGAGCAGCAGTTCAAGACGTTGCTCGCGCGTCGTCTGCGACCACTTCGGGAACGCCTTGTGCGCAGCCTGCACGGCCTTTTCGACATCGGCCTCGCTGCCCAGCGAGATGCGGCCGGAGACCTGTTCAGTCGCCGGATTGATGACGTCGGCGGTCTTCGGTGTGGTCGGGTCGACCCACTGGCCGTCGATGTAGAACTTCAGATAGCTGCGCATAGGCTTCCCATCTCCGTTGTTCCCCTCTCCCCTTGTGGGAGAGGGGTTAGGGGAGAGGGGGCTCACAGGCCCGCAGACCCCTCTCCCTAGCTCTCTCCCGCAAGGGGAGAGGGAACTACAGCTTTTTCTACTGCTGACCCTCGGCATACCAGGTACGGAAACGCGCATAGTTCGGCGTATCCAGATTCTGGTTGCCGCCGTGGTTGATGACCGGATCGATCGGCACGTGGATGACGGTTGGCTTGCCGCTCGCAAATGCGGCGCTCACCGCAGCGCCGAGGTCTTCGCCCTTTTCGACGTAGACGCCAACGCAGCCGAGACCTTCGGCAATCTTGTCGAAGCGCACATCCTTGCTCCAGTGCACGCCAGGCTCCGTCGTGTTGCCATGGCCGAAGGTGCGCTTGTAGACGCCGACTTCCAGGCCCCATGCGTTGTCGACGGCAACGACGACGACTAGGGGTATTTTGAGGCGCGAAACCACTTCCAGATCACCGATGTGATACAGGAATGACGAGTCGCTCGTCGTCAGCAGTACCGGACGCTGGCGGCCGTCGGCGATCGACGCGCCGATGGCGTAACCGAGCCCGGTGCCCAGGCAACCGAAGTTCTGGTTCCAGACCACGTCATGCGGCTTCGACTGCAGATAGGTCCAGGTGAAGACCACGGTGCAACCGCCGTCGCGCGCGTGGATCGCGTTCTTCGGCATCGCCCCGGTGGCTTCGACGACCCACTGGCCGGTGTGAACGCGGCCGCTGTCGGTCTTGAAGTCCTGCTTGGCCAGCGCCTGCAGGCGCGCCTTGTCCTCCTTGATCCAGCGCTGCAGGTCCGGGTGCTCCTTGCGCGGGCTGTTCTTCAGTGCCGCAGAGAGCTGCGGCACGACGGTGCGCAGGTCGCCGACCAGCGGCACGTCGATCGGGCGGTTCTGGCCGATCGCTTCCGGATCCAGTTCGACGTAGATCCACTTGCGATCGGTCTTGCCCTTGGCCCACAGGAAGCCGCGGCCGTAGTGCACCGGCTCGCCGATCTCGGTGCCGATGGCAACGACGACATCGGACTTGGCGACGATGTCGTCACCTACTTCGGAGAACAGATACGGGAAGGTGCGATCTTCGACGCCCTCGATGAAGGCGTTGCCGCCGGAGGTCTGCAGGATCGGGCAACCCATCAGCTGCGCGAGTTCCTTCACCTTCTGACCGGCGCGGGTGCACTGCACCGCGTGACCGACCAGCAGCACCGGGCATTCGGCGTTTCTGATCAGCTCGGCGGCCTTGGCCACCATGTTGCCATCCGCACCCGGTTCGACCAGACGGTAGGACGACGGCGGCAGCGCCGGCGGCACGTCCAGGTCCTGCTGGATGATGTGCGAGGGATATTCGATGTAGACCGGACCCGGCGTGCCGGACTGACAGACGCGCAGCGCGTGGCGAATGATTTCGTCGGTCTGGTCGGCGTACTCGATGCTGGCGCTCCACTTCACCGAGTTCTCGAACAGCGCTTCCTGCTGGATGAACTGGATGCGGCCGCGGCGTACGCGCTGCTCGGTGATGCGGGCACGCTGACCGCCGAGGTAGATGACCGGCGTGTTTTCGACCAGCGACGTCATCATCGAGCCAGAGGCGAGGGCGACGCCTGGGCCGAGCGTGGCAATGCACAGCGCTGGCCTGCCGGTCATGCGGGCGTAGCCTTCGGCCATGAAGCCTGCGGAGAGTTCGTGGTGCGGGGTGACCACATTCCAGCCCCGTTTTTCGGCCGCGACGAACAGGTGAACGAAATTGGGATCCGGGATGCCGAAGACGGTGTTGATCCCTTCGGCTTCCAAAAGATCGAGGATGCGTTCGTAGACTTTGACGGCCATGTTTTGATTCTCTTGGGGTATTCGTTGTGTGTCGTTACTTGATCAGCTTCGGCGTGCCGGCCTGCATGTAATCCGCGAGCACGCGGTGGAAATTCGTGACCTTGCGCTCCTGGTGCGGGTTCGGCAGCGTGCCGCGGAAGCCGCGTGACTTCATGCCGCGCTGGACGGCGGCCATGTTGGAGAAGTCCTGCGACAACACCTTGCCCCACTTGTCGGCGCCGGCTTCGGCATAGACCCACTCGGTCTTCGGAGCCTGGCCTTCGGGATAGCGCTCGATCGCATAGGACTCGAAGATGCACTTGTTCGGATCGTCGCCGTAGGGCCGGGCGCGATAGCACAGCGCGAACGTGATGCCGTGCAGGATCGACATGTTCGGAAACACGCTCCAGGCCAGGCCGGCTTCGCCCATCTGTTCCGGCGTGACCGTCGGCCATTCGACGCCGCGCGCCGCATCGTCAGCCTTGGCGGATGCGAGCCAGTGCTTGATGACGTCGGCCGGCGGCGTGCCTTCCGGCAACTCATCGACAAGACGCTTGGCGGCATTGACGAGTGTTTCGGTCGTGCTCGCGTTGTTGACCGTCGTGTAGATCTCGTTCTGCAGCTCGTAGGTGGAGATGCGCGCATCCGCACCCTTGCCGGCGCGCGTGATCGAGCTGCTCTGCTTCATCTTCATCTTCGGGTCGCGCTCGTCGAAGCCGCTGACGCCGTGCAGCTTGTGCGCCTTGCTGTAGGCGTAATACTGGCCGTACTTGAGGAGCTGGGAGTGCGTGCCCTCGACGTGGTACGGCTCCATGAACG
>JALYJV010000083.1 GCA_030775105.1 Pseudomonadota bacterium
TGTTTCGCTGTCGGTTGTCGACTACAACGGACTGGCGGACGTCGGCGTATCGCTTGATGCGCTGATGACGGCCATTGATCTGGACGTCGCAGACCTCAGCGATCCGCTCGCACTGAGCACGGAAACGCCGCTGCTGTCCGATGTCATTGATGGTCTTGCAGGCTCACTCGCCGGCAACGCCAGTGCGAGCGTGGTCAGTCTGCTTCATCAGCTGGCGGCAGCGGCGCAGTCCGGGCAAGACTTGCCGGTGCCATTGGCCGAACTCCTGGGTGACGTTGATGCCACTGCATCCAATGCCCCTTTCGTCAATCTGCTGGATCTGCTGGTCGCCCTTGGCGCTGCTGCAAATACCGATGGCAGCGGCAATGTCACGCCCATCGCACTCCCGGTCTCACTCAACGTCCCTGGCGTCACAGCCGTCCATGCATTCATCCGGCTGGTGGAGCCACCGCGCTTCAGCGGCATGAAACGCGCTGGCGAAGCCGAAGCCAGTTCGGCGCAAATCCAGATTCAGGTCAGGCTGCAGGTCGGTAGTGGAGCGTTTCTCGGCTTGGTGAGCATTGAGCCGATCCGGCTGGGCCTGGATGTGGAAGTGGCGCGGGCAAGTGCTTTCCTCGATCAGATCAAATGCCCACGAAGTGCGGATCCGGAAATTGCAGCAGTGTTGAGCGCAACGCCTTCTGTCGCGATGGTTCGAATGGGGACGTTCTCCGGCAATCCATCTGCAGCGCCGCCGATCGCACTGGGCGCCTCGAACCTCACCAGTGTGAAGGTCAATATCCTTGGCTTGGGGCAGGTCGATGCTGTTGTGCGCCTCAACAATCCTCCACAGATCTGTGTCGGCGGCGGGAATTGTGTGGACCCGTACGAAGCGAGGCAGGCCCTTGATCAACCGGTGACCGCCTTCACCCGGATTGAAGATGACGGAGACAGGGCGTACTGGCTGGCGGATGTGGTTCCCGGACAGAATCCCCAGACCGTCGGCTCTGGAAACCTTCTGGGGAGTGCGGTATCGAGTTTGTCGAGTTCGATGCTCGGCAACCTGTCTCTCGCTGGAACACAGGTCTGCGTGTTGTTCATCTGCTTGCCCATAGGAAACATCGTGGACAGCGTCGTGGGCCCCGTGGTCGCCGGTCTTACCCCAGTGCTGTCCGGCCTGCTGGGTATCGTTGACGGTGTGGTGGATCCCTTGCTGCAGACGCTCGGCGTGGAGCTGGGTGTCGCAACGGTTACGATGAATGCAGTCAGTATCGATCAACCGCGCATCCTGTCGACTGAGGTGCCGTCGACAAATCAGTAGACGGTGATGCCGGGTCGCTTGAGCGCGAACAGGCGTCGGCGCTGGTCTAAACTCCGGGGCTTCAAACGCCCATGACCCACCAACTTCCCGACCTGCCGGTACTCGAAGCGTTGCCGCACCTGCGCAGCGCGCTGGAAGGCGGCTGCGCCGTGTTGTCCGCGCCGCCGGGCTCGGGCAAGACGACAGTCGTGCCGCTGGCCTTGCTCGACGAACCCTGGCTGCGCGGGCAACGCATCCTCGTACTCGAACCCCGCCGTGTTGCCGCACGTGCGGCGGCGGCACGCATGGCGAGCCTGCTCGCCGAGAGTGTCGGCGAGACGGTTGGCTATCAGATCCGCTTCGAGCGCAGGGTGTCGGCACGCACACGCATTGAAGTCGTGACTGAAGGATTGCTCGCACGGCGCTTGCAGGCGGATCCCGAGTTGCCCGGCGTTGGTCTCGTGATCTTCGACGAGTTCCACGAGCGCAGCCTGGATGCCGACCTTGCGCTGGCACTCACTCTCGATGCGCGTGCCGCCCTCAACCCCGAGCTGCGTGTGCTGGTGATGTCCGCGACGCTCGACACCGAGCGGGTCAGTGCCCTGCTCGGTGGTGCGCCAGTCATCGCCAGCAGCGGCAAGATGTACCCGGTCGAGATTCAATACCTGCCGCCGCGTGCCGATCTGCAGCATGGCGCCGCGGTTGCGCAGGCGATCTCTCTCGCGTTGCGCGAGCAGCACGGCGATGTGCTGGCTTTCCTGCCGGGTGCGCGCGAAATCCGCGCAGCGCAATCGGCGTTGTCAGGCCTGACTGAAACCGTCGCCCTGATGCCGTTGTATGGAGAGTTGTCGTCGCGTGAGCAGGACGTCGCCCTGCAACCCGATCCTCAGGGCCGGCGCAAGGTGATCCTCGCGACGAACATTGCGCAGACCAGCCTGACCGTTGAAGGCGTCACCACGGTGGTCGATGGGGGGCTGGTCCGCGTCGCCCGCTTTGATCTCGGCGCCGGCGCGGACCGTCTCGATACCGAACGCGTGTCGCGCGCCTCGGCCGATCAGCGCGCAGGGCGCGCGGGTCGACTCGGGCCGGGGCATTGTTATCGGCTGTGGACGCGCGAACAGCATGGGGTGCTTGCGGCGCATGACAGTGCGCAGATCCTCGTCGTTGACCTGAGCCGCTTTGCACTCGAACTCGCGGCCTGGGGTGTCAGTGATCCGCAGGCGCTGGCACTGATGGATGCGCCGCCGGCCAGTGCGTGGACTTACGCGCAGGAGCGTTTGCGCGAACTCGGCGCGCTCGACGCAAGACTGCGCATCACCGCGCACGGCCGGGAACTTGCGCGCCTGCCGACCACGCCGCGGCGCGCGCACATGCTGTTGTGCGCGAAGGCCGCCGGCTTTGGCGCGCTCGCTGCATGGACTGCAGCGGTGCTCGACGAGCGCAGTGCAGGGCAGGCTGATCTGGCCGAAGAGGTCGAACGCTATGTCAGGCAACGTGCCGAGCCTGCCGCGCAGCGACGCGTCAACGATTCGATGAAGCAGATGTTGCGTGCGATCGGCGACAGCGTAGATACCCCGAACGCAAAGCTCGATGCCGATGCAGTAGGCCGTGTTGTGGCATGGGCGTATCCGGAGCGCATCGCCAGGCGTCGGCCCGGGCATCGCGGCCTGCGCGAGATTGCATACCAGTGCGCCGATGGCGGGGAAGCGCGCATCAGCGAAACCGATGCACTGGCGACGCGGGAGTGGCTGGCGATTGCCCACTGGAGCGTTGAAACCGAATATCGCGGGACTGCGGACATCCGCCGCATACGCCAGGCCGCCGTGCTTGATGTCGACGATCTGCGTCGGGACCACGCCGAGGCCTTATGTGAAGAGAATCGCGTGGTCTGGGATGCGCAGAACGAAGCTGTGACCGCCGAGCGCACGTTGAGCCTTGGGGCGCTGTTGTTGGAGCGCAAGCCACTGCGCACCCCAGAGCCGGAAGCCGCCGCGCGCGCGATGCTCGAAGGCGTGCGCAGCCTGGGCCTGCATTGTCTGCCATGGGATGAAGCGACCGGGCAATGGCGCGCCCGCGTCGAATCGCTGCGGCTGTGGCGACCGCAGGAATCCTGGCCGGATACCCGCGATGAAGCGCTGCTGGAAAATCTTCAGGACTGGCTGCTACCGCATCTGACCGGTATCACGCGCCGCGATCATCTCGCCCGTTTGGACCTGAATGCGATCCTGCAGGCCCAGCTCGACTATGCACAGCAGCAGGCCTTGAACCGTCTCGCACCAACGCATCTGGAAGTGCCGACCGGTTCGCGTATTCGCCTGGAGTACCGTCCACCCGACGCGCCAGCGCTGTCGGTCAAGCTTCAGGAAATGTTTGGCTGCGTGCAGACCCCGACGGTCAATGATGGCCGCGTGCCGGTAGTGCTGCATCTGCTCTCGCCCGCGCAGCGACCGATTGCGGTGACCGGCGATCTCGCCGGCTTCTGGGTCGGCAGCTATGTCGACGTGCGCAAGGATCTGCGTGGCCGCTACCCGCGCCACCCCTGGCCGGATGATCCGCTTGCCGCAGCGCCGACACGCAGGGCGAAGCCACGCGGAACATGACGGCGGCAGGGGTGTAACAAGCTGATCAGGCGGGGCATTTTGCTCGATTGCATGCAATTCAAGCGGGCAGTGTCACGGGCTTCGTTGGCGGATCAGGCTTCAGAGCCGCAGAGCCGAGATGCCCGGCGAAGGTCGAAAACGCAGGAATCGCGCCATTTACCTTGACTCTGCAGGGGTCAATCACGAGAATACGCGGCTCCTTGAGGGCCGGTGGTCCCAAAGGAGTACCCGGCGGAGGGATACTCAAGCGGCCAACGAGGGCAGACTGTAAATCTGCTGACTTATGTCTACGAAGGTTCGAATCCTTCTCCCTCCACCACAGTGAATTTTTGTAATGCGCGTCGACCCCCGGGCCGACGGGCAGTTTCAGGTAGCGCGTGAAGCGGGTGTAGCTCAATGGTAGAGCAGAAGCCTTCCAAGCTTACGACGAGGGTTCGATTCCCTTCACCCGCTCCAGTTTGAAGCAGCAAGTTTGCGACATCGCCCACCTAGCTCAGTCGGTAGAGCACACCCTTGGTAAGGGTGAGGTCATCGGTTCGATTCCGATGGTGGGCACCAGATTTGTGGACTTCAGGGGTATCCCTGGGGTCTTTGGCTGTTTTTAAGTTTTTTCATCCACGGGATTCACGCGTGTCGCCACGCGATTCAATAGACGGAGCCTGAGACATGTCGAAGGAAAAGTTTCAACGCAACAAGCCGCACGTGAACGTGGGAACGATTGGTCACGTTGACCATGGCAAGACGACGACGACGGCGGCGCTGACGAAGGTGTCGGCGGACAAGTTTGGTACGAACTACGTGCCTTACGACCAGGTTGCCAAGGCCTCGGAATCGCAGGGACGTCGCGACGCGACGAAGATCCTGACGATTGCGACGTCGCACGTTGAATACGAAACCGCGAACCGTCACTACGCGCACGTTGACTGCCCGGGACACGCGGACTTCGTGAAGAACATGATCACGGGAGCCGCGCAGATGGACGGCGCGATCCTGGTGGTTTCGGCGGTTGACGGCCCGATGCCGCAGACGCGCGAACACGTGCTGCTGGCCAAGCAGGTCAACGTGCCGTACGTCGTCGTCGCTCTCAACAAGGTCGACGCGGTCGATGACTCGGAGCTGCTGGACCTGGTCGAACTCGAGGTGCGCG
>JALYJV010000084.1 GCA_030775105.1 Pseudomonadota bacterium
GATCACAACCTCGAACTCACCGACGGAGCGATCACGTCCTACAAGGTCATTCTCAAGCTGACATTCATTCCTGACGAGTGATCAGCGACCGAACTGATGCAGGAACGCGACTTGCGGCATCAGCGAAGAAGGCAAGACGCCCACCGCAAGGCACCCCATTCACACCGGAGTTAATGATGAACGTCAATCATCGGCACACCTTGAAACCATTCCTCGCGGCAATGCTGCTGGCAGGAACATCCGCAAGTGCTTTCGCAGCGGACGCGGACAGCGAATTCCTGCGAACCGCCGCGCTGGCCGGAAACTTCGAGATCCAGGCCGCACAGCTGGCCCGCAGCCACGGCACCGACCCGGCTGTCCGTCAGTTTGCGGAGGCGATGCTCAAGGAACACACCGTCATGCAGTCGGAAATCTCGGCGCTGGCGACGACCACGAAGATCGCCCTGCCGGCCACGCTCGACGAGAATCGCAGCGACAAGCTCAAGGAGCTCGCCGAGGCGGACAAGGGCAAGTCCTTCGACGAAAAGTACGCTGATCTGATGGAGGACAGCCACGAGGAGGCGCTTGAGCTGTACTCCGAGGCAGCGGACGACACCAAGAATCCGAACATCCTGGCGTATGCAACTTCCGCATTGCCGAACCTCAAGAAGCACGAAGCGATGGCGCGCAAGCTGGACCGTCGCGATATCGCGCCGTAGCGCGAACGGTCAACCGCTCAAGCGGTCGTCGCGGCGCCTTGCATATAAAGCCGACGGTAGTCGGCCGCCGTTGACGACCAGGAGAATGACCGGTTCATGCCGCAGGCCTGAAGCCCCTGGCGTGCTGCGGTGTCGCCGAGCAGATCCAGCCCACGCCGCACGCCGTAGACCAGACCTGCGGCATCGGCATCGATGAACTGCACGCCTGAGGCGCTCCCTGCGGATAGCGTCTCAGGCGTCGCATCGACGACCGTGTCGATCAGCCCACCGGTCGCACGCACGACAGGGATCGCACCGTAGCGCTGCGCATACATCTGCAACATGCCGCAGGGCTCGAAGCGTGATGGCATCAGCAGCAGATCCGCGCCGGCGAGCACCCGCCGCACCAGGTCAGGGTCATAACGATTGCAGAACGCCACCCGATCCGGCGCCGTTGCCTGGAATGCCTGCAATCTTTGCGTCAGCTCAGGCTCACCGACACCGACGAGTACATAGCGCGCCTGTGTTGACAGCAGCGCTGGGCCGGCTTCGGCGATCAGGTCAGCGCCTTTCTGGGAAGTCAGGCGGCCGACGAACGCGATGACTGGAGCATCCGACTCATCGAGTCGCAGCTCTGTTGCCAACGCCGTCCGGTTGGCACTCTTGCCGGCGTCAACATCCGCGATGCTGTAATTGCGCACCAGGCTGGCATCGGTCTGCGGGTCCCATGAGCGCTCATCGATACCGTTGACGATGCCCGTGAGCCGACCGTCCTCCGCAAGCGTTCTGAGCAGACCATCCAGGCCGAAGCCCTGCTCTGCCTGCTGGATTTCGCGTGCATAGCTGGGGCTGACCGTGCTCGTCGCGTCGCTGAAGACGACGCCTGCACGCAGGAACGAGCCGCCGCTTTCAGCGCTCACCTCGTTGCGGGCAATTGCCGGGAATCCGCAGCGCTGCAGGATCGTGTCGTCGAACTGGCCTTGGAACGCCAGATTGTGAATCGACAGGATGCTGCGCGCACCACTGCCCAACTGTTTCAGCCATGCCGACACCAGCGCCGTATGCCAGTCGTGAACATGCACGACCTGTGGTGCGAAGACGCCCGACTGGCATACAAACCGGGCAACCGCTTCGCTGAACGCGGCAAAGCGCAACGCGAGATCTTCGAGTTCCTGGCCGTCGGCCCGGCGATACGGGTCAGCGCAGTGGCCGAACAGATCGGGAATGTCGCACCAGTAGATCGGCGCGCCATTCGCCGTCACCGGGGACTCGATAATCTGAGCGCGACGACCCAGAGCTTCAACCTCGGCAACGACAGTACCGCAAGCAATCCGCTCATCGAGAAATCCGTAGCGCGGCAGGATGATGCGCGCATCCATCCCCAGCCCGCATTGCGCTCCAGGCAGTGCGGCGAGTACATCGCCGAGGCCGCCCGTCGTCGCAAATGGCATGCACTCGACGGCCGCATGCAACACACGCAGCCGCGTCGACGCTTCGACCGGAACACTCGGGTTCATCATGGTCAATCCATGGTCCGCGGAATCGCCGTCACGCCAGACCGGCGCAGGGGCATTTCCGGACTAGTGTTGAACTTGCGGATGAACCGGCTGTGAACTGAAGCGGTTAACCACTTTCGCCGTTCGCATCGAATGCCGCGCCAGAGGCGCGGTGTATCGAGAGGCGGCATCGTGGCGGCAGCCTCTCGATACACCTTGCGCTCACGCGCAAGGCACTCGAGGCGAACAGAGTGAAGTGCCTCTCTAGCGGCGCTCAGCGCTTGAGTCGGTACGCCACCACTGAATCGCCCGTCGTCGAGCCGTACATCGTGTGACCGCCGGCCGCAATCACCACGTACTGCGCACCGCCGGCTTCGTAACTCACCGGCACTGCGGTACCTGCGGCGGGCAGATCGGTCTTCCACAACACCTTGCCGCTGCGCAGATCGAATGCACGCAGCGAGTCATCCAGCGTATAGCCGATGAATACCAGGCCTCCGGCGGTGATCAGCGGGCCGCCTGCGCCCGGCGTGCCGAGTTCGAGGTCCATCTCGAACGGCGGCTTGACCGGCATCATCTTCTCGATGCTGCCCAGCGGAACTTCCCAGACGATCTTCCTGTTGGCGAGATCGACTGCAGTCAGTGCCGCCCACGGCGGTGCCGAGCACGGCGAACCCAGCGGCGACAGCAGCGGAGAGATCTCGTAGACATACGGTGAGCCGGCCGCAGGGAAAGACATCGTGCCGCCGAGTTCGACCTTGTCCATCGGGCCGGTCTTGGCCTTGGCAATGGGGACCAGCTTGACGATAGTCGGCACGCGATTCGACGGCACGACCATGATGCCGCTGACCGGATCATACGCACCGCCGCCCCAGTTGGGACCGCCACCCACCGAAGGCGAGAAGATCGTGCCCTGCTCGCTAGGCGGTGTGTAGATCGCGCCGTAGTTGAGGGCCTCGGCCTTGCGTTTGCACAGCCACCTGTCGACGAAGGTAAAACCCCAGGCGTCGTCCGGATAGAAGCTCTGCGGCGCCAGCGTCGGCATGCCGACCGGGAACGGCTGCGTCGGCGAAAGCTGTTCACCATCGACCTTGCCCTTCTGCGGAACACGACGCTCTTCAATCGGCACCAGCGGTTCGCCGGTTGCGCGATTGAACGCGAAGATCAGGCCGGTCTTGTTGTTCTGCACCAGCGCCGGCACGGTCGAGCCATCAGCGCGCTTCCAGTCAACCAGCAACGGCTCCGACGGCGTGTCGTAGTCGAACACGTTGTGATGCACGAACTGGAAGTGCCAGGCCACCTCGCCCGTCCTGCCCTTGAGCGCAACGATCGACGACGAGTAGCGGTTGTCGCCGGCGCGACCGCCGCCGAAGAAATCGCCGGACGGGCTCGTCGTCGGCAGATACACCAGATCCATGTCCTGATCGACGGCCATGTTGGCCCAGACATTGCCGCCACCGAAGCCTTCGGCTGTGCCCTTCTGCCAGCTACCAGCCGCCGGGTCTGCAGGATCGCGTGGCAGCGGATCGAAATGCCACAACGCCTTGCCGCTGCGCGCGTCGAACGCGAGCACCTGACCGCTTGGTGCGTCGACGCGCTGGTTGTCGGCCACCGCGGAGCCGACAACAACGACACCGTTGACGATGGCCGGCTTGGAACCGGCGACAACCTCGCCGGGCCAGAGCTCCGGCTTGCTTGGCTGCATCTTGACCTGACCATTCTCACCGAAAGCTTCGCAGCGCTTGCCGTCCTTGGCATCGATCGCGATCAGGCGGTAATCGGCGGTGCCGAGGAAGATGCGCGACTTGCAGCTGGCACCTTCCGCTGCTTGCTCGTCGACCCAATGCGAGATGCCGCGGCATTTGCGCATGCCGAGCTTCGGATCCTGCGGATCGAAGACCCAGCGCTGCGCGCCGGTCTGCGGATCAAGCGCGATGATCCGGCGCGAGGTCGTGCAGATCACCAGATTGCCTTCGATCATGCTCGGCTGATCCTCGAACGCGATCAGCGCCATGCCTGCCTCTTTCGGCGGCAGCTCACCGGTGTGGTATTCCCACGCCAGTTCGAGCTGGTCGACGTTGCTCGCGTTGATCTGCGTCAGCGGTGAGTACTTCGTGCCGAGCTGATGTGCATCGGGATCTGCGGCCGTGGCGCAGAACGCAGCACCGAGCAGGGCCAGCAGGGACGCACAGCGAAGCTTGTTGACCATGAGAATGATGCTCACGCGGGATTCCTGTATTTGATGTCAGCGCTATGACACTAATATCAACGCTGCGCCAGTGGGCGTCAAGATTCGTAGCCTGAGTGGTGGGCAGCAGCGACAGAAGACCGATTGCGCTCGTAGGCATCAGCAACCGACCGCGTTGCGCTCCCGGACAAACGCGCCCGCAACCAGACCTTGATCTCGTCGACCAGCTCGAATACCACCGGCACGACCAGCAGGCTGAGCATCGTCGACGTGACCAGGCCGCCGATCACCACGATGGCCATCGGTCCGCGAAAGCTCGCATCCGCACCGATGCCCATCGCGATCGGAATCATGCTGGCGCCCATTGCGACCGTCGTCATCACGATCGGTCGCGCACGCTTGTGGCAGGCATCGACGAGCGCTTCGACGCGATCCATGCCGAGGTCGCGCTGCGCCATGATTGCGTAGTCGACGAGCAGGATGGAGTTCTTGGTGACGATGCCGATGAGCATCAGCAGACCGATGAGTGCCGACATCGACAGGTCGTAGCCGAACACCCACAGCAGGCCCAGCGCACCGGTCGCGGCCAGTGGCAGCGCAGCCAGCACGGTGGCGGGTTGCCCGAAGTCGTGGAACAGCAGGACCATGACCGCATAGACGCAGAAGATGCCGGCGAACATCGCCAGCAGGAATCCGCCGAACATCTCCGACATGTATTCAAGATCGCCGGACAGGACCAGCTTCACGTCAGGCGGCAGACTGTTGAGCGAAGGCAGCGCCTGCGCTGCTTTGAGCGCCTCGCCCACGGGCATTCCCTGCAGGTCCACCGAAAGGCTGATGAAGCGGTGACGATCGTAGCGATCGATCTTCGCCGGGCCATCAGCAACCGAGATGTCGGCAATGTTGCCCAGCGGCACACCGGCGCCGTCGCGCGCGGTGACGCGAAGCTGCGACACCATATCCGGATCGCGCCGCGCTTCCGGATCCAGCTGCACACGGACGAAGACCTGCCGGCCCGGCAGGTTCAGTCGCGGCAGATTGAAGTCGTAGTCGCCGGTCGTGGCGACACGCACCGCCTGACCGATGGCTGCCGACGTGATGCCGAGTTCAGAGGCGCGTGCGAAATCCGGACGGATCACGATTTCAGGACGCAGCAGTGTGGCGGAAGACGTGACCGTGCCGATCCCCGACAGTGTCCGCAATTCGTTCTCCACCGTACGCGCCGCCTTGATCAGCGTCGCCGGATCGTCGCCGGCCAGCATCAGGTTCATCTTCTCGCCCGGCGTGCCCCGGCCGACACTGATCCGAACGCCGGGAATGTCAGCCAGCGCGTCGCCCATGGCAATGCGAATTTCGTCGACGCCACGCTCGCGTTTGCCGTGCGGGGCAAGGCGCGCCGTGATCTGCGCCGTCCGCACTTCCGCAGAGGCCATGTCCGAGCGGATGTTGCCGGTCTGCACGCCGGCGCCGATGGCCACGTAGACCGACTCGACTTCCGGAACTGCCGCCAATGCGAGGCGCGCGCGCTCCGCGACTGCAGCGGTCTGCTCGAGCGTACTGCCCGGCGGGCCTTCGACGATGGCGATTTCGGTGGAGCTGTCCTGCGCCGCAATGAACGCGAGTGGAATGTGGCTGATCATCAGCAGCGAGCTGATGAAAAATCCACCCGCGCCGAGCACCGTGATGCGCGGATGGTTCAGACACCAGCGCACCGCGGAGAGGTAGCGCAGCATGACGATACCGTCCTTCTCGACATGCGGCTGCGGTTTCAGGAACGTGGCCGACAGCATCGGCGTCAGCAGGCGCGCAACGAGCAGCGAGAACAGCACGGCTGCAGACGCGGTGTAGCCGAACTGCTGGAACAGGGCACCGGTCAGGCCGCCGACGAAGGCGGT
>JALYJV010000085.1 GCA_030775105.1 Pseudomonadota bacterium
TAAACGCACCACAACACGGCAATCAGACAGAAAATCCCGAAGGTCTGGGTCATCGTCGACAGCATGTTCTTGCTGCGGACCATGCCGCCGTAGAACAGGGCCAGACCTGGCAGTGACATCAACAGCACGAATGCAGTCGATACCAGCATCCAGGCCACGTTGCCTTCATTGAAGGTCGGCGCAACCGGTGCAGCTTCGGCAGCCGGCGCTTCTTCAGCGACTGCTGTTTCGACAACTACGGCTTCGGTGACCACAGCTTCTGCCTCAGGTGCGGCTTCGACTGCTTCGGTGGTCATGGTTTCGGCGGCCACTGCGGCTTCCTCGGCCCACGCGGGGGCGAGACTGCAGCAAGCGGCAAGCGCCACTACGCTTAGAAATTTACGCATCATTGGATGGCTCCCCCGTTACAGAGCGTCTTTGCCAGCTTCACCCGTACGGATACGGATGGCCTGGTCGAGCGTGAACACAAAAATCTTGCCGTCACCAATCTTGCCGGTATGCGCGGCCTTGGTGATGGCTTCGATGGCGGCATCAAGCTTGTCGTCGCCCACCGCGACTTCAATCTTGACCTTGGGAAGGAAATCCACCACGTATTCAGCCCCGCGGTAGAGCTCGGTATGGCCTTTCTGGCGCCCGAATCCCTTCACTTCCGTCACCGTAATACCGGCCACGCCGAGATCCGAAAGTGCTTCACGCACTTCGTCCAGCTTGAACGGTTTGATGATGGCTGCGATTAATTTCATTGACATCACTCCTGAGTCGGAAAGCGTTGTTCCACCGAAGGAGCCTCTGACTCCGGCGGCTGCACTCGTGAAAAGCACGGAGCGTGCCAGTAGCCCGGAATCGGGCTTTACGCTGCTTTATCGGACGCGCCCATCCGCCAACGCACCAATTCGGTGCGTGATGCGGCTCTGCGTGCACCAGCTTGAATGGAGCGGGGGTCGCCAGAGCGATCTGGCGCTTGCTTGAATCTGTATCGATGAAGCTCGACACTCACGCCCGTGAAACCAGACACCCGCCAACTCGAAGAACTCGCCGCCCGCCTGTCTCAGCTGCTGCCGCCCAGTCTCAAGGGCCTGCGCCATGAGCTGGAAGACAATTTTCGCGCGGTCCTGCGCGCCAATCTCGAAAAATGGGATCTGGTCTCGCGCGAACGTTTCGACGTCCAGGCCGAGCTGCTGGCCAAGACCCAGGCCCGCCTCGCGAGCATGGATCAGCGCCTCACCGAGCTCGAAGCAAAGAACCCGCGCGGCAGCTGAAAGCCGCTCCGGCCTGCGCTCTTCCTCTATATATGAGGTAGATTGCGCGCCCGCAGCCTGCTGTCCGCCCCTGCCGCTGACGCCGCCACTTGGCCGGTGTTTGCACCTCACGGACAGTTTGGCTAGAATCGCGGCCCTTTTTGGGCATACCGCCCTGCCCTGCCCGTTTAAGAGAGTGTGTCTCTATGCCTTCTGTACGCGTTCGTGACAACGAGCCTTTCGAAGTTGCAGTCCGTCGCTTCAAGCGCACCTGCGAAAAGGCCGGCGTCCTGACCGACCTGCGCAAGCACGAGTACTTCGAGAAGCCGAGCCAGGAACGCAAGCGCAAGCGCGCTGCTGCGGTCAAGCGTCAGGCGAAGAAGGTACAGCGCGAATCCAACCGTCGCGTCCGTCTGTACTAAGGCCGTCGGTCGTACCTGTTGTGAGCGACTGCGGCCCTGGGCCGCAGTTTGCGTTTATGAGGTATTGCAATGTCTGAACTCAGAACCCGCATCGTCGAAGACGTCAAAACCGCCATGCGGGCCGGCGACTATCAGCGCCTCGGAGTCCTGCGCATGCTGCATGCCGAGATCCAGCAGCGCGAGGTCATCGAACAGGTTCAGATCACCGACGCCGTTGTCCACGCGGCCGTCGAGAAGATGGTCAAGCAGCGCCGCGATTCGGAAACCCAGTTCCGCGCCGGCAACCGCGCCGACCTCGCCGACAAGGAAGCCAGCGAGATCCTGATCCTGATGGGCTATCTGCCGCAGCAGTTCAGCGAGACCGAAGTCTCCGCCCTGATCGACCAGGCGATTGCCGAAACCGGTGCCGCCGGCGGCAAGGACATGGGCAAGGTCATGGGCTGGATCAAGCCCAAGGCCCAGGGCCGTACCGACATGGGCAAGCTGTCGGGTCTGATCAAGGCCAAGCTGGGCGGCTAAAACGGGGCGTCGCTCATTCCCGCGTAGATACCGTGACTGATGTCCAGCATCCTTAGACCACTCTGGATGACTCGATTACGCTTCGACTCGTTACGTAGCCCGGACGCAGTCCGGGATTCACACTCCCCGTGAGCCTGCGGCCCCGGATTTCATCCGGGCTACGCAGATCTGGCACAGGCTTGGCGCCGCATCGCGCGATGTCATTATTGGAATCATGTCCGGCCGAATCCCCGACGCCTTCATCCACGATCTGCTCGCTCGCACGGACATCGTCGAGCTGATCGGCTCGCGCGTTGAACTCAAGCGCGCCGGCAAGGAACTCAAGGGACTGTCGCCGTTCACCAGCGAGAAGAGTCCGTCGTTCTTCGTCTCGCCGCAGAAGCAGATGTACTTCGACTTCAGTGGCGGCAAGAACGGCAACGCGATCAGCTTCCTGATGGAGTACGACCGCCTGAGCTTTGTCGAAGCGGTCGAAGAGCTTGCCAAGCGCGCCGGCGTTGAAGTCCCGCGCGAAGGCGGCAGCGAAGTCCGCGTTGTCATGGACGGTCCGCTCGACGCACTGGCCGCCGCGCAGCGCTATTTCAGCGAACGCCTGCGCCTGAGTCCGGTTGCGGTCGAGTACCTCAAGAAGCGTGGCGTCGACGGCCCCACTGCCAAGCTCTACGGCATCGGCTTTGCGCCGGAAAGCTGGGATGGCCTGACCAACTTCCTCAAGGAAACCCAGCACGCGGTCGATGCCGGCCTGCTGATCCGCAAGGATGGCGGCGGGCAAGCGGGCCGTGACTGCTACGACCGCTTCCGCAACCGCGTGATGTTCCCGATCCGCGATACGCGCGGTCGCGTCATCGGCTTCGGCGGCCGCACGCTCGGCAATGATCCGGCCAAGTATCTGAACTCACCGGAAACACCACTGTTCCACAAAGGCCGCAATCTGTATGGCCTGTACGAAGCGCGCCAGGCTGGACCGGCAACGCTGCCGCACCTGATTGTCGTTGAAGGCTACATGGACGTCGTGATGCTCTCGCAGCATGGCGTTGGCGGCGCGGTCGCAACGCTCGGCACGGCAACGACGCGCGACCATCTGCAACTGATCTTCAAGAACACCAGCAAGCTGGTGTTCTGTTTTGACGGCGACCGCGCCGGGCGTGCCGCGGCGTGGCGCGCGCTGGAGCAGGCGCTGCCTGAGCTGCACGAGGGGCGCGAGTGCGTCTTCATGTTCCTGCCTGACGGTCATGATCCGGACACGCTGGTCCAGGAGATCGGCGCAGCGGCCTTCAACGAACGCATCACCCAGGCGCAGCCGCTGTCGCAGTTCCTGCTCGGCGAGCTGACCCGGCAGGTCAATCTCGGCGCGATGGAAGGCCGCGCGCGTCTGATCGCCTTGGCCCGGCCCTATCTCGACAAGCTGCGCGAAGGGCCCTTTCGCACGCTGATGCTCGATGAGCTGGCGCGCATCACCCGCATGGGTCGGGCCGATGTAGAAAACACGCTGCGCCGCAACGACGCGGACGGTGCCGCCAACAGAGGCAGCAGCGGCAGTGCCGTGCAGGCAGCCGGATCACGCGATCCCGGCGGGGCTGGTCGACCGGTCAAGCATCTGATGCGGTTGCTGCTGGAGCAACCGGCGCTGGCAGAGCGCGCAGACAATCTGCAGTTGCTTGAGCAGTGCGATGTCCCTGGTATCGGCATCCTGATCAGCACGCTGGACTATTTCCACGCCCACCCGGGCGCGCACGCGGCGCAGTTGCTGGAAGCCTGGAAGGACACCCCTCAGGGGGCTGCGATCGGCCGCCTGCTGGCAGAGGACACCAGCACCCTCGACGAGGCGGCGATCGAGGTCGAGTTCATCGACGGGCTCGCCAAGCTGACGCGGCGCGGCCTGCGCGGGCGCGTCGACGAGCTGCTCGCACAGGCCCGAATCCGCGATTTGTCCGACACGGAAACGCGGGAGTTAGGGGCACTTACGGCGCAGTTGGCAACACGTTCGCCCGAAACCTAGGGCGGGCAGTATAATAGGCGGTTCTGCGCTCCCAACCTGCAGCCTTTTCGGCGGCGTTACACGAGTTACGTATGGCAACCAGCAACCACGACAAGGCCGACAAGGCCAGCAGCGCCCTCGACAAACAGGCCCAGAAGCAGTCTCAGATCAAGGTCCTGATCGCCCTCGGCAAGGAAAAGAGCTATCTGACCTACGCCGAGGTCGCTGACCATCTGCCGGAAATCGTCGATACCGAGCAGATCGAAGACATCATCAGCATGATCCAGGCGATGGGCATCCCGGTTCACGAGGAAGCCCCGCAGGAAGACGAGCAGCTGTTTGCCGAACCTGCCGTCGTTGCGACCAACGAAGAAGAAGAAGACGCTGCCGAAGAAGCTGCGGCCGCGATTGCCGCGCTCGACGACCAGTTCGGCCGCACGACCGATCCGGTGCGCATGTACATGCGCGAAATGGGCTCGGTGGAACTGCTCGACCGCGAAGGCGAAATCCGCATCGCCAAGCGCATCGAAGAAGGCCTCAACGAAGCCATGTTCGCGATGGCGCAATACCCGGAAACGGTCGCGATCCTGCTCGAAGCCTTCGAGAGCTACAAGCAGGGCAACAAGCGCCTGAACGAAATCGTCACCGGCTTCATCGATCCGAACGCGCCGGATGAAATTCCGCCACCGGCACCGCCGCAGCCTAAGGTCGAAGAGAAGGACGACGACGACGAGGCCGCGACCGACGAGGAAGAGGAAGCCGTCGATACCGGCCCGGATCCGGTCGTCACCGCCGAAAACTTCGCCGAGCTGCAGAAGCTCTACGACAAGGCCTGGGACGCGCTGCTCAAGATGGGCGCCGCACACCCGAAGACGCAGCCGAAGCGTGAAGCGGTTGCGCAGCACATCATGACCTTCAAGCTCTCGCCGAAGATCGTCGACGAGATCACCCGCAACCTGCGTGCGAAGATCGACATGGTGCGTCGCACCGAACGTCAGATCATGCGCATCTGCGTGGTCGATGCCGGCATGGGTCGCGAGGAGTTCCTCAAGATCTACCGCGAAGCCAACGGCGCGACGAATGAGGAATGGATCACCAAGGCGATCCGCGCCAAGCGCAAGTATTCGTCCGAGCTGAACGCACGCAAGGATGAAATCTTCGCGCTGCAGGACACGCTGAAGAAGATGGAAGGTGACAATCTGATCTCGCTGCACGAGATCAAGGACATCAACCGTCGCGTCAACGTCGGCGAAGCCAAGGCGCGTCGCGCGAAGAAGGAAATGGTCGAAGCCAACCTTCGTCTCGTGATCTCGATCGCCAAGAAGTACACCAACCGCGGCCTGCAGTTCCTCGATCTGATCCAGGAAGGCAACATCGGCCTGATGAAGGCAGTCGACAAGTTCGAATACCGCCGCGGCTACAAGTTCTCGACCTACGCGACCTGGTGGATTCGTCAGGCCATCACGCGTTCGATCGCCGATCAGGCCCGCACCATCCGTATCCCGGTGCACATGATCGAGACGATCAACAAGCTCAACCGCATTTCGCGCCAGATGCTGCAGGAAATGGGCCGCGAAGCGACACCGGAAGAGTTGGCGAAGAAGATGGAAATGCCCGAGGACAAGATCCGCAAGGTGCTCAAGATCGCCAAGGAACCGATCTCGATGGAAACGCCGATCGGCGACGACGAGGATTCGCACCTCGGCGACTTCATCGAAGACACCGCCGCAGTCTCGCCGCTGGAATCGGCAACATCGTCTTCGCTCGCAGAAGCCACGCACCAGATCCTCGCGAGCCTGACGCCGCGCGAGGCCAAGGTGCTGCGCATGCGCTTCGGCATCGACATGACCACCGATCACACGCTTGAAGAAGTCGGCAAGCAGTTCGACGTCACGCGCGAGCGCATCCGCCAGATAGAGGCCAAGGCATTGCGCAAACTGCGCCATCCGAGCCGGGCCAATTATTTGAGGAGCTTCCTCGAAGAGTAAGCACTCAGGCGCAAGCCTGTTTGCGTCAACATCACCGCGGGCCGGTTCTGGCAACAGACCCGGCCCGCTTTGTTTGTGTTGATGGATGTCATCACCGGAGCGATGCGGGGACGGGCTATATTTGTCGGATATTCCGACATTCATCCATCAGCGCACATTCCTCATTTCCTGCCGTAGACCGAACTTGAGCCATTCGAATCCGCAGCACATGCAGGCAACTCATTCCACAGTGCGCGGCCTTGCAGCACGACTGGCCTGGGCCGGACCGTATGCGCCAACACTCGGCCTGCTGCTGCTCGGCGCGCTGGGGCTGGCGCTGTCGCGCGCCGGACTGATCATCTGGCAATGGCCCCGCGTCGAACCCACCGGCGGGGCCGGTTCGATGATGCTGCAGGGCCTGCGCTCCGACTTCATGACGCTCGGCTGGATCATCGCCCCGGCCCTGATCGCGCTACCGATCTTCACCGTGCTGCGCAGGGTACCGCTGTGGCTACGACTGAGCTGCATCTGGTTTGCGCTGGCGCTGAGCTTCGTGACCTTGATGGAGCTGGTGACGCCATCGTTCCTGATCCAGTACGACGTGCGCCCGAACCGCACCTTCGTCGACTATCTCGAGTACCCGCGCGAAGTCCTGGTGATGCTGTGGGCAGGATTCCGCTACGCCGTCATCGGCGCGCTGCTCGCCATCGCCACGCTGACTTGGCTGATCTTCCGGCAGTTCGGTACGTACCGGCGCGCTGCGCGCACCTGGACCTCAGGCAGGACCCTGCTGATCTGGCCGATTGCCGTGCTCTGCGTGTTCATGATGATCCGCTCCAACACGCATGGTCGCCCGGTGCATCTCGGAAACTTCTCGTTCTGCGGCGACGCCACGGTCAACAGTCTGGTTGCAAACTCCGCATACAGCATGCTGTACGCCGCGTACCAGATCCGCCGCGAGGCAGGCTTGAGCCAGCAATACGGCGAAATGCCCATCGATGAAGTCATCCGGCGCACGCGTGCGCAGATGGGTGTTGCGCAGAGCAGCTTTGTTTCAGAAGAGCAGCCGACGCTGCACGTCCAGACCGCCAGCGTGCGCCGCGAGCGGCCGTTGAATCTGGTCATCGTGATGGAGGAAAGCCTGGGGGCAAGTTTTGTCGGCAGTCTCGGCGGTGAGAACCTGACGCCGAACATCGACCGCCTGGCCGGCGAGAGCCTCTGGTTCGAGCAGATGTACGCCACCGGCACGCGCACCTCGCGCGGCATCGAAGCGCTGATCGCCGGATTTCCGCCGACGCCGGCGCTGCCGGTCGTGCGCCTGTCGAAATCGCAGAAGGATTTCTTCACGCTCGGCACCGCACTCAGGGAAGCAGGTTTTCACAACGAGTTCGTCTACGGCGGCGATGCCAACTTCGACAATCGCAGCGGCTTCCTGCTCGGCAATGGCTTCGATGCAGTCATCGATCGTGACGACTATGCGTCGCCGATCTTCCCCGGCTACCTCGGCGTTTCCGACGAAGACCTGTTCGCCAAGCTGGATGAGCGCCTGATCCAGCTGCGGCAGGATGGCCAGCCGCATTTCCTGCTCGCCCTGACGATCTCGCATCACGCGCCGTACGACTATCCCTCAGGACGCATTGATGTCGGCAACAGCGATCCGGCAACCGTAGAGAACACCGCACGTTACGCGGACTATGCCGTCGGCGAGTTCATCAAGCGCGCACGCAACAGCGCCTACTGGAACGACACGCTGTTCCTCATCGTCGCCGACCACGAAAGCGAGCTGCGCATCACCGGCGATGCCTTGGTGCCAGTCGACGGCTTTCATATCCCGGCGCTGATTGTCGGCGCCGATACGCAGCCGCTGCGCATCGCGTCGACAACCAGCCAGATCGACCTCGCACCGACGCTGCTGTCACTGCTCGGTGTCGATGCCACCGTGGCGTTTCCAGGTCGCGATCTGACGCGCACCCTGCCGGAGTTCGGCAACATCCCGGCGCCGGTCGCGCCGCGTGCGCTGATGCAGTTCAACCAGAACTTCGCATGGATGCAGAGCGACCGCGTCACCGTGCTGTCGCCCGACGAGAACTCGGACAAGATCGGCGAAGTCCGCCAGTACCTGTATGACCCTGCCAGCAAAGTGCAGTCACCAGCGCCGGATCGTGACATCGAAGCCGAGAAGAATGCGCTTGCTCACGCATTGCTACCGGCCTGGCTGTATGAGCAGCAGCGCTATCAGCTGCCGGCCAAGCGCGCACCGCTCGCACCATGACGGCCCGTTACCTGCAGCCGTCCGGCACGGCGATCGTCCACGATCCCGCGCTTGCGCCTGAGGCGGGAACAGCGCTGTTCGAGCCCGCGCACTGGCAGCAGCTCGGCGCGATTTCACGTACGGCCACGGGCCGTGCCGAGGTTCATTTCATCAACACCGGTACGGCGCACTGGGTGCTGCGCCACTATCGACGTGGCGGCCTGATCGGCCGACTGGTTCACGACCAGTACGTC
>JALYJV010000086.1 GCA_030775105.1 Pseudomonadota bacterium
CCCGACAGACGGATGATGCCCACCGCGCCGCGCCCGGCGGGCGTGGCGACGGCTGTAATCGTGTCGGTGTTCATGGCGTCGGTGGCGCGTTATTCACGCCCGGCAATCTACCCTGACGGATCAGCGCTTGGCGACGACCTTTGCTTCATCACGCTCCAGTTTGCGCGTGATGAACCACTGCTGGGTGATGCCGATCAGGTTGCTGACGAACCAGTACAGCACCAGACCGGACTGGAAGAAGGTGAAAAATGCGGTGAGCATGATCGGCATGATCTGCATCACCTTCTGCTGCATCGGATCGGCAATCTGCTGACCGGACAGCTTCTGCTGGATGAACATCGAGATGCCGAACAGCACCGGCAGCACGTAGTACGGGTCCGGCGAGGTCAGATCCTGCAGCCACAGTGCGAACGGCGCCTGGCGCAGTTCCACCGATTCCAGCAATACCCAGTACAGCGCGATGAACACCGGGAACTGCACGAGCAAAGGCCAGCAACCGGCAAGCGGATTGAAGCCTTCCTTCTTGTACAACTCCATCATCGCCTTCTGCATGCGCTCGCGATCATCGCCGTAACGCTCCTTGAGGTCTTGGATCTTCGGCGCGAATTTCTTCATCTTCGCCATCGAGCGGTACTGCGCTTCCGAGAGCTTGTACATCGCCGCCTTGACCAGCAGTGTCAGCAGAATGATCGCGACACCCCAGTTGCCGGTCAGCGTGTGCATCTTGTTGAGCACCCAGAACAGCGGCTCGGAGATAGGCGTCAGCACGCCGTAATCGAGTGTGAGGTCGAAGCCTGGTGCGATATCGGCAACGCGTTCCTGCAACTTGGGGCCGATGTACAGGGACGTGCTGAAGCGACCATCCTGGCCGGCTGCAAGTTTCTGCGCGGCACCGACGTACTGCGCCATGTAGCCCTGACCCGCAGCAGCGGGCTTAGCGGTGTAAGTCGCTGCTTCGCCGGCAGTCGGCACGATCGCGGCAACGAAGTGGTGCTGCAGCATCGTGATCCAGCCACCCGTCTGCGATTTCTCGTAGCCGTCGTCGGCAAGATCGTCGAGACTGGTCTTCACGAACTTGTAGGCGTCGCCGCCGGCAATCTTCTGCTCGTAGAAACCAACCCCGGTGAACGTCGCGACGAACGGCGGTTCGTCGCCGTAGTCGAACGCGGTGCGCACCAGGCGCACGTACGGGCTGGCAGTGACTTCCTCGTTGCCGCTGTTGCGGTACTCGTGGACCAGTTCGACCGAGTAGCTGCCGCGCTTGAAGCGATAGATCTTGCGCGCGGTCGCGCCATTGGCATCCTGATAGTCGAGGCCGACTTCCAGCGTGTCGCTGCCATCGGCCAGCTTGTACTCGGACTGCGCGGCTGTGAACTTCGTACGATGCGTCAGCAGCGGCGCTTTCGCGCCGGCAAGACCGCTCTGCAGCACGAAGTAACGTCCACTGCGATCATCGAGCAGCGCACGCGGTACGTTCGGCTGATCCTTCGATACTGCAAAATTCTTAAGATCGACGCGGCGCAGGTCGCCGCCATCAAGCGCGATTTCGATGTGCATCACATCGGTATCAACGGCGATGCGCTGGCCACCGATGCCGCTGTCCGCCGTCGTGGCCGTCGGCGCCGCCGGAGTGATGGACGCACTCGGCACGTCGCCCAGCGTGTCGTTTGCGGCAGACGGCACATCCAGTGCGGCGGTGCTCGCCGCCGCCTGTATCGGTATCGCGGTTACCGGCGCGTGATCCTTCTGCCAGGCCTGATACATGAAGAACAGGACGACGCCGAGCAGGGCAATCAGGATGAAACGACGGTTTTCCATGTCTATACGTGTCGGTGATCGGCGTGGTGACAGCACGAAGCCCCGGCTGCTGCTCGGGCTTTGGTGGTCGATACGGGTACGGGATCGTAACCGCCAGGATTCAAAGGGTGACAGCGGACAATACGGCGCGCGGCCAGCCAGCCGCCACGCAAGCCGCCGTGAAGACGGATCGCTTCAATCGCGTATTGCGAACAGCTGGGGTAGAAACGGCAACGCGGCCCGAGAATCGGGCTGATCGCGATCTGATAAACGCGGATCAGGGCGACGAGGACGGTGGCGCTAAGGGAGGCGAGGATGCCGCGATGCGGGTCCACAGGCGTTCCAGGTTCTGATCCAGTTCTGCGGCTCGGGCTTTGCCGCAACCCGGCCGGGCCAGTAGCACGATATCCATCGTCAGCAGATGTGCCTGATGCAGACGGAAGTGATCCCGAATTTTTCGTTTGATCCGATTGCGGTCGGTGGCCAAAGGCACTGATTTCTTCGCAATCGCCAACCCCAGGCGCGGATATCCCAGTTCGGTGCTGGCGCTCACAGCCGTCAACCAGCGTTCGTTGATCCGCTTGCCGCGCTTGAATACATTTTGAAACTCGCCCGGTTTCAGCAGGCGGGCGCGCCGCGGGAAGCGCGCCATAGGTCACCAGTCGTCCCGCTTAGACAGCGAGACGCTTGCGGCCCTTGGCGCGGCGACGGGCCAGCACCAGACGACCGCCCGTGGTGGCCATACGTGCACGAAACCCGTGGGTGCGCTTACGGCGCAGCTTCTTGGGTTGGTAAGTACGCTTGGACATGAATCACCCACTGATTAAATTTCGCAAAAGGGCGCGGAGTTTAGCGGCAGGTTACTTTGTGATCAAGGGGTTTGTTGCATGGTTCACGAATGCAGCTCAGGTAGTTCGCCTTGGCGACGGCTTTGAATATATGTACGTCAGCCTGTGGATAACCGGGGGCTGAGGTCTTAGACTGCTCGGCCGGCGCCTTGTCTTGCGCCCCTTCGATTCAAACCAAAACTATTCATGGTGCAAGAGGAAATCTGGGCGCAATCCGTGCGCTGGCTGGAAGGCGAGCTGCCGGAACGCGAGATCAATACTTGGCTGCGTCCGCTGCATCCGGTGATCGCTGACGGTCGCCTGCTGCTGCTGGCACCGAACCGGCTGGTGGTCGAGCGCGTGCGCGAGCATTTCCTTGGCCATATCCAGCGTGCTGTCGGGGTCATCGGCGGCGACGGCGCACCCTCTGTGGAACTGGGCGTCGGTTCGTCCGAGACCCGCTCAGCTGAAACCCGGCCATCTGACGCACGCGGCGCGGCGGGTGTCAGCGCAAGCCTGCCGCCGACCTCGATTGGCGAAGAACCGCCGCAGGCCCCGGTGTCCGGCAAGCTCAATCCGGACTACACCTTCGTCAACTTTATTGAAGGCAAGGCCAATTCGCAGGCCCGCGCCGCGGCGCAGCATGTCGTCGAGACGCCGGGCAGTGCGTACAACCCGATGCTGATCTACGGCAGCTCAGGTCTGGGCAAAACCCATTTGATGCACGCGGTCGGTAACGCAATCGTCGCGCTGAATCCCCGCGCACGTATTGCCTATCTCGGCGCCGAGCAGTGGATGAACCATTTCACCGCGGCGATCCGTCACGGCCGCACCGACGAGTTCAAGAATCTGTACCGCTCGGTCGACGCGCTGCTGATCGACGACATCCACTTCTTCGCACACAAGGAACGTACGCAGGAAGAGTTCTTCCACACGTTCAATGCGCTGATCGATGCGCGCAAGCAGATTGTGCTGACCTCGGATCGCTATCCGAAGGAAGTCGACGGCATCGACGAGCGCCTGAAGTCGCGCTTTACCTGGGGTTTGTCGGTCGCGGTCGAGCCGCCGGATCTGGAAACACGGATGGCGATCCTGATCGCCAAGGCTGAGGCCAACAGGGTCCAGCTGCCCAAGGAAGTAGCGCTGTTCGTGGCGCAGCGCGTGCGTTCGAATGTGCGTGAACTCGAAGGTGCGCTGCTGCGCCTGACCGCCAGTTCGCGCCTGCGTGGCGAGACCCTGACCGTCGAGTTTGCGCGTAACACGCTCAAGGATCTGCTCGCGGCCTACGAGCGCTTGGTGACGATCGACAATATCAAGCGTACGGTCGCCAACTACTACAACATCCGCGTTGCCGATCTGAATTCCCCGCGGCGGACCCGCTCGCTGGCACGGCCGCGTCAGATCGCGATGGCGCTGGCCAAGGAACTGACCCAGCACAGCCTGCCGGAAATCGGCGAGGCCTTTGGCAAGGACCATACGACGGTGCTGCACGCCTGTCGCAAGGTCGTCGAACTGCGTGATGAGGACAACAAAATCCGCGAGGATTATGAGAATCTGCAGAGGCAGTTGGGCATCTGATGTGTGCTTAGCACAGGGCTTTCAAAGCTTGTGGAGGAAGACAGGGATGAGGCGTCGTACAGTCGGGGGTATAAGTTGTGCATAAAAGTAGTCCGCACCTTATCCACAGGCCAGGGACTGATGAACTCAGTGTTCTGTGAGGCGATTCTTGATTCTTAGTTTTTGATTTATATACGGTTGTCAGAGTTATCAAGAGATCGGGTGCAGCCCTATTACTGCTAATCCTTTCTTAATTAATCAAGTCATGAATGTGGTGAGTCCATGAAACTGAAAGTGGGGAGAAACGAGCTGTTGTCGGCATTGTCCGCAGTGATCGGCGTGGTCGAACGTCGCCAGACCCTGCCGGTGTTGTCGAACTTCCTGCTCGAACTGAGTGACGACGAGCTGGTCGTGACTGGCACCGATCTGGAAATCGAACTGCAGGCGCGTGCGCGGGTGCAGAACCTCGCACCGGGTCGCGCCACGGTGCCGGCACGCAAGTTGTTCGACATCTGCCGTGGTCTGCCGGAAGGTGCGGAGATCAGCCTCGACATCGGCGCCGACAAGGCGCAGCTGAAATCTGGTCGCAGCCGCTACTCGCTGGCTTGCCTGCGTGCCGAGGAATTCCCGGCGATGGGTCGGGTTGCCGAAGGCCGTGAACTCAAGCTGCAGCGCAAGCAGCTGAAGACGCTCATCGAGAAAACCCAGTTCGCGATGGCGCAGCAGGATGTGCGCTATTACCTCAACGGGATGCTGCTCGAAGTCTCTGCGAAGCGTGTCCGTTCAGTCGCAACCGATGGTCACCGTCTGGCGATGAGCGAGGCCGATGTCGCCACCGGGTTCGTCGAAACCAGTCAGGTCATCGTGCCGCGCAAGGCCGTGCTGGAACTACAGCGTCTGCTCGAAGCCACCGAAGAAACGGTTACGGTGAAGATAGGCGCCGGCCAGATCGAAGTCGATCTCGATGCTGTGCGGATGACCTCCAAGCTGATTGATGGTCGCTTTCCGGACTATGAGCGCGTGGTTCCGGAATCCGGCAACAAGCGCGTAGAAGGTGATCGCGAGACGGTCAAGCGTGCGTTAGCACGTACGGCGATCCTGTCTAACGAGAAGTTCCGCGGCGTGCGCCTGAGCCTGGACGGCAACAAGCTGACCCTGCAGACGCATAATCCGGAGCACGAAGAGGCCGAAGAAGATCTTGAAGTGAGCTACGACGGTCAGGCGATGGAGATCGGTTTCAACGTGAACTATCTGCTCGACGCACTGGCAGCTCTGGACGGCGAGCGCTTCGTGATGGAACTGAAGAACTCGGACTCCAGTGGATTGATCCATGCCGCTGAGAATGCAGCCAGCAAGTACGTCGTCATGCCGATGCGGCTCTAGTTCCGACGAAGATTGCTATGCGGTTGCTTCAGCTCAAAGCTGACAACTACCGCCTGTTTCAAGACTTGAGCCTGCTGCCCCACAGCAGGCTCAATTTCTTTTATGGCGCCAATGCAGCCGGCAAGACCAGCCTGCTCGAAGCGATCTATACCCTTGGCCGCGCCAAGTCCTTTCGCGGCAGCAGCCCAGCAGATCTTGCCGGTACTCAGGGCAAACACTGGACCCTGTTCGGTCGGGTCAGTGAAGGGGCAGCAGCGAACGCGGTCGGTCATCGACTGGGCGTTGGCTGGGCCAACAGCGAAACGACGATCCGCATCGACAACCAGGCTGCGAACAGCCTCGAGCTGCTGAAACAGCTGTCAGTCCAGGTACTCGAGCCCGGTATGCACCGGGTTCTGCAGGATGGCCCTACCTACCGTCGCAGCTTCCTCGATTGGGGTGTGTTCCACGTGGAACATCAGTTCATGCCGATCTGGCGGCGCTACAAGAGGGCGCTGCGGCAAAGAAACCAGGCCCTGCGCAATAACGCCGGGGATCGAGACCTCGCCGCCTGGGAGCCCGAACTCGCCGAAGCTGGCGAGGCGCTGACCGCACTGCGCGAACACCATCTAGGGCAAATCCAGAATCGCTGCGTCCACTATGTCGCCGAACTACTAAGCGAGGGCGACTGGAGCTTTGATCTGCATCCCGGCTGGCCGCGTGGAAGCAGCCTCAAAGAAAGTCTGATCAAGAACCGTGGTAATGACCGTCGCATGGGTCTGACCCAAGTCGGTCCGCATCGGGCCGAGCTGCGCATCAGGGCCGACAGCCATGCAATCAAATACCGGATCAGCCGTGGGCAGCAGAAGCTGCTGATTGCCGCAATGTTGCTGGCGCAGAGCGAGGAGATCGGTCAGATTACGGGTCAACATCCCTTGCTGCTGGTTGATGACTTCGGCGCAGAGCTGGCCGACCAGTATCAACAGGCCCTGTTGAATGCCTTGCAGCGGTATCCGGGGCAGGTGTTTGTGACGGCATTCGAGAAAATGCCCGTGCTGGCGACGATCACGGATGCATCCATGTTCCACGTGGAACGTGGTGTTCTACGGTCAATATAGAGGACTTGAGGTCTGCGTCAGTCTCTCGAAACATCACGCCGATGCGCGACACCCCATACGAGCCCGTTCGGCTTTCAGCCCTGAACCTCAAAAATCCCGTTCGAATAGGCTACCCGCGCACTGCGGGGATCGAGATGCCGCAGCGAATTCCATCCTTGTGTTTGCCTAGATAAACAAACCGAAAATCCCCTCGGGAAGCAAGCCCTACAAGTGCTAAAATTACGGATTCACTGAGCCGTTGCCGACGATGACCATCAAGCAGAACGTAGACGCTGCCGATTACGACGAATCGAGCATCCAGCAACTCGAAGGCCTTGAAGCGGTACGCAAGCGCCCGGGCATGTATATCGGCGATACCTCCGACGGCACCGGTCTGCATCATATGGTGTTCGAGGTGGTCGACAATGCGGTCGACGAAGCGCTCGCAGGACACTGCGACGACATCGTCGTCACGATCCACACCGACAACTCGATCTCGGTCACCGACAATGGTCGCGGCATCCCGGTCGGCATCAAGCTCGACGACAAGCACGAGCCCAAGCGCAGCGCGGCTGAAATCGTGATGTGCGTGCTGCACGCCGGCGGCAAGTTCAACCAGAACAGCTACAAGGTTTCCGGCGGTCTGCACGGCGTTGGCGTGTCATGCGTCAACGCGCTGTCGGAATCGCTGCGTCTGACGATTCGCCGCGACGGCAAGAAGTACGTGCTGGACTTCGCGCGTGGTGCCGTCGTCGATCGCCTGGTCGAAGTGCAGAACGGCATCGAAGTTTCGCCGCTGCGCATGGTCGGTGAGACCGAAAAGCGCGGCACCGAAGTGCGCTTCCTCGCCGACGAACAAATCTTCGGCAAGATCGAATATCACTACGAGATACTGGCCAAGCGCCTGCGCGAGCTGTCCTTCCTCAACAACGGCGTACGCATTCGCCTGATCGACGAACGTGCCGGCAAGGAAGAAGACTTTGCGTTCGCTGGCGGCGTGCAGGGTTTCGTCGAGTACATCAACCGCGGCAAGTCGGTGCTGCACCCGACCGTGTTCCATTCCAGCGGTGTTGCCGAAATCGAAGTGGGCGGCACGCGGGTACCTGTGACGGCCGAAGTCGCAATGCAGTGGAACGACAGCTACGGCGAGCAGGTGCTGTGTTTCACCAACAACATTCCGCAGTCGGACGGCGGCACTCATCTGACCGGTCTGCGTGCGGCGATGACGCGCGTGATCAACAAGTACATCGAAGAACATGACTTCGCCAAGCGCGCGAAGGTCGATATCAGCGGCGACGACATGCGCGAAGGCTTGGCCTGCGTGCTGTCAGTGAAGATGCCGGATCCGAAGTTCTCGTCGCAGACCAAGATGAAGCTGGTGTCGTCGGAAGCGCGACCGGCGGTTGAAGAAGTTGTTGCAGCGAAGCTCTCGGAGTTCCTTCTCGAGAAACCGAGCGAAGCACGCATGATCTGCGGCAAGATCGTCGAGGCTGCAGTCGCCCGCGAAGCCGCACGCAAGGCGCGCGAAATGACGCGGCGGAAGGGCGTCATGGACGGCATCGGTCTGCCGGGCAAGCTCGCGGACTGCCAGGAGAAGGTTCCGGCGAAGTCCGAACTGTTCCTGGTCGAAGGTGACTCCGCAGGGGGTTCGGCCAAGCAGGGCCGCGACCGTCAGTTTCAGGCCATCCTGCCGCTCAAGGGCAAGATCCTCAACGTCGAACGCGCACGCCTCGAGAAGATGCTGTCGTCTCAGGAAGTCGTCACCCTGATTACCGCGCTCGGCTGCGGCATCGGCAAGGATGACTTCAAGCCGGAAAAGCTGCGCTATCACCGCATCATCATCATGACCGACGCCGACGTCGACGGCGCGCACATCCGTACGCTGCTGCTGACGTTCTTCTACCGGCACATGTACACGCTGGTCGAGCGCGGCCACATCTACATCGCGCAGCCGCCGCTGTACAAGCTTAAGTCCGGCAAGCACGAAACCTACGTGAAGGACGATCACGAGCTCAACGAGTGGCTGATCGGCAACGCACTCGATGGCGCGAAACTGACGCCCGCCAGCGGCGTGGTGGCCGACGACGTGCTGGTCAGCGCCGTGCGCGAGTACGCCGCCGTGGCCGAGCTGGTGGAGCGCCTGGCGCGCCGCTATGACCATCACGTGCTGGCCACGCTTGCGCGCCTGGCGCCGGTGCCGAACGAAGTCGCGGCATTGGACGACTGGTCGCAGCGGTATCGCGAACAGCTCAACGGGATCGGCACCCGCGGCGAGTTCGTCGTCAAGGCCCAGGTTGGTACCGAAGGACCCCTGCTGCAGGTCAGCCGCATCGTCCACGGAAACGAGCAAGTCTATAATTTTAATAGTGATTTCTTCGCCGGTCCGGAGTACGGGCGGATCGCCAAGCTGCGCCAGCAGCTCAAGGACCTGACCAGCAGCGAGACCCTGATCAAGCGTGGCGAACGCAGCCTTGCGGTCAGCGACTTCGACACCGCCTATGCCTGGCTGCTCACTGAAGCCCGCCGCGGCCTGCATATCCAACGCTACAAGGGTCTGGGCGAGATGAATCCGGAACAGCTGCGTGAAACGACGCTGATCCCGGCGAATCGCCGATTGGTGCAGGTTGCTGTCGATGACGTCGTCGCGGCAGATCAGATCTTCAACACGCTGATGGGCGAGCACGTCGAACCGCGTCGCGAATTCATCGAGAAGAATGCGCTATTGGTCGGCAATCTCGATCTCTAAGAACCTGTCCTCAAAGCTACTGCGCTCGGTATTTCGGCACCGTCCGGAGCTCGAATGCCCATGTATTTCTACATACACTCCGCGTTCTGCACTCCGGACGGTGCCGAATTGCCTTCGCTCGCTACGCTTTGAGAACAGGTTCTAAGCGTTAACCGCCACCCGCGAGATTCTCTCGCGGGTGTGCGTGTGGCATCGTTCGGCTTCGCCACAGCAGGACGTGCGCATGCTCATCCACTCATCGGTCGCCGAGTCACGCGAGCAATTGCTCGCGAAGCTCAATGCCGACGGTTATCTGATTTTCCCCAGTCTGTTGGGGTCAGCGCAGATCGCGGAGATACGCCAAGCGCTCGCGCCGCATCTGCGCAGCGAGCACCTTGGTCGCAATGACTTCGAAGGGTTTGCGACCGAACGCGTTTATGCGCTGCTTGCGAAGTCCACAGTGTTTGCCGGGCTCGTGTCGCATCCGCTGGTGATGGAGTTGTGCGAAGCCGTGCTTGGCCCTGGATTCCTGTTGTCGGCCTGCCTCGCGATCAACCTGCATCCGGGCGAAACGCCGCAAGCCCTGCACTACGACGATGGCTTCTACACCGTGCCGCGTCCGCGACCGACTTACAGCCTCAGCACCTTCTGGGCGATCGATCCGTTCACCGATGACAACGGTGCGACGGAAATCATTCCGCGCAGTCATCTGTGGGGTAACGAAAGACCGCACGAGAACAGCATCAAGGGTGTGGTGACCTTGCTCAACGAAGTCGGTACGAAGACACCGGAAGAAACACATCCCGATTTGCACGCTGCGGTCATGCCTATTGGCTCATTGATGGTTTGTCTGGGTACGCTGTGGCATCGCGGCGGTGGCAATCGCAGCAAGGCACCGCGCCTCGGCATCACCCCGCAGTACTCAATCGCCTGGGGTCGACAGCAAGAGAACATGACGCTCGCGGTGCCGCCGGCGATTGCGGCGAACTACTCGGCGCGTGTGCAGGCGTTGCTCGGCTACAGCATCCATCCGCCCTTCATGGGCCACGTCAACGGCCTCCACCCGGCACGCACCTTACCGACGCAGCACACCAGAAAGAGCCACTGAACCCATGCAAGATCAGCGCAAGCGATCGTCGCGCGTCGTCCTCATTACCGGCTGTTCGAGCGGCATCGGCCGCACGTTGGCGCAACAGTTTCATGCGCGGGGCTATACAGTGATCGCTACCGCGCGCAGGCCCGACAGCATCGAGGACCTGGCGCAGCAGGGAATGCGCACGCAGGCACTCGACGTCTGCAGCGCCGATAGCATCGCAGCGTTGAAGCAACAACTGCAGCGCGAAAATCTGGCGATTGACCTGCTGATCAACAACGCCGGCTACGGCCAGATGGGCCCGTTGCTCGATCTCGACAGCGAGGTCCTGCGCGCCCAGTTCGAAACCAATGTCGTCGGCGTGATGGCCGTCACGCGCGCCCTGGTGCCGCTGATGCGCACGAGCGTACAGCCGCGCATCGTCAACATCGGCAGCGTCTCCGGCATCCTGATCACGCCGTTCGCCGGCGCCTACTGCGCGAGCAAGGCCGCGGTTCATGCGCTGTCCGATGCGCTGCGCATGGAGCTCAAGCCACTGGGCATCGCAGTGATCACGATCCAGCCTGGCGCGATCCAGTCCGGGTTCGGCCACAGCGCCAAGGACAGCCTGCAGAAGCGCGAAGCGGCGGACTCCCCGTACGCGGCCGCATCTGCCGGAATCGAGGCGCGAGCGGGGGCGTCCCAGCAGCACGCCACCTCGACGGAAGATTTCGCGAAGCGCCTGATCAAGGCCGTCACGGCGCGCCGTCCGCCGGCGACTATCCGTATCGGAAGCGGCAGCACGGCACTGCCCTTGCTGGCGCGCCTGCTGCCCAAAGTGCTGTGTGATCGCATCCTGTCCAAGCGCTTTGGGCTCGATCGCCTGACTTAGCCGTGGCTTCTGCGGGTAAGATGCCTGCACAAGAAATGACCACGAGGAGCGAGCATGCGGATCGGCGTTGTCACCGACTCCACCTGCGATCTGCCGGCGCAGTTCTACAGCGAACATCAGATCGGCATTCTGCCGGTCCTGATCCGGCTGGGCGAAGAAGAGTGGATCGACGACCGCAATCCGGAGTGCACGCTCAACTTCTACAAGGAGCTGTTGACAGACAAGGGTGCGGATGCGGATTCATTTCCGCAGACCGCTGAACAGATCCGCGATCGCTTTCTTGCGAGCACCGTGCTCGATTACGACTACGTGTTCTGCATCACGATCACCGCATCGCGCAGCCCGATTTTCCAGAACGCGACGAAAGCCTCATTCGCGATCCTCAGCGACTACAAAAGCATTCGCGGGGCAGCGGGCATCAAGGATGCGTTCGCACTGCGCGTCGTCGACTCGCGCAATCTGTTCTGCGGCACCGGTGTGCTCGTCGCCGAAGCCGCGCGCATGGCCAGAGCCAAGGTGGGCCCCAATGAAATCCGCCGTCGTCTCGACGAACTGCGTGATCACGTCTGCGGCTATATGGTGCCGGGCGATCTGTATTACATCCGCAATCGCGCGATCAAGAAGGGCGAAAAAAGCGTTGGTCTGCTGACCTATGCAATCGGCACGGCGCTCGATATCAAGCCGGTGATCCTCTGCTATCGCGGTGAGACCCAGGCCGTCGCCAAGGTGCGCAGCTACGAGCGCGCAGTCGAACGCATGTTCGAACATGTCGCGGCACAGATCGAACGTGGAATCGACACGAAACACATCTGCATCAGCTATGGCGGTGATCCGGCGCTGGTTGCGGAACTGCCGGGCTATGCAGCCCTCGTACAAGCCGCGCAGACGCACAGCATCGAGTTGCTGATCGGCATCATGTCTGCCACCGCCGCAGTCAACACCGGCGCGGGCTGCGTTGCGATTGCATACGGCGGCGAACTGCAGGGATTCGGGACCTAGCGGTGCGGTAAGTGCACCGCGAGAACACGCTTTCACCGGGGAGTTGTGCCATGAAAACTGTTGCGGTCTACAACCTCAAGGGCGGTGTCGGAAAAACCGCCGCTGCAGTCAACCTGTCGTATCTCGCTGCCGCGAACGATGTGAAATCCCTGTTGTGGGATCTCGATCCGCAGGGTGCATCAAGTTGGTACTTCCACGGCGCGGCGAAGGATGACAGTGCCAGGAACGTGTTCCAGGGCAACGCAGCGGTCTCGCGCCTGGTGACGCCCTCGCCGTACGAAAACCTGCAGCTGATCCCCGCTGATTTCTCGTACCGCTATCTCGACATCATGCTCAAGAAGGTCGAGCCGCCGCGCGAAGCGATGAGTCGCTTGCTCAAGCCGTTCGCCGAGAAATACGACCTGGCCGTACTCGACTGTCCGCCGAGTCTGTCGCATCTGGCCGACAATGTTTTTCATGCCGCCGATCTGATTCTCGTGCCGGTCGTGCCGACCTATCTTTCGCTGCGCTCGCTCGAGCAGGTGCGGCAGTACTTCAAGCAGGAAGGATTCGATGCGAAGAAGATCCGGCCGTTCTACTCGATGGCGGATCGTCGGCGCACGTTGCATCGCGAGCTGATCGAGAATCCGCCGCCACCGATGAAGAACGGCTTCACGTCGGTGATCCCGTATTCCTCGATGGTCGAGCGCATGGGCGAGCGTCGAGCGCCGATGGCGGCATTTGCGCCTAGCGAAGATCCGGCGCTGCTGGCATATGCAGAGCTGTGGCTGGAGCTGAAGGCGGCGTTGAAGATCTAGTCCACTGAATCGCTGAAACCGGCGCGGCGCCTGCCCGCCGATGCGGGCGCGCTGCGGCGTTGCAAATGCTCGCGATAGCTACGGCTATCGCTGCGCTTTGCGCCTTGCATCGCATCCCGCCTCGGCAGTCCTTCGCCACCCGTTTCAACGATTCAATGGACTAGATCACGACTATGCAGCGGCTATCCAGATGCCGCTGCGAACGTCAGCCACCCACGGCGTCGACCAACACATGCAGCTGCTTGAGGCGCGCGGTGAGCTCCTCAGCGGAGTTCGCAGTCACCGTCGCATGACCGACCTTGCGCTGCGGCTTGGGGGTCTTGCCGTAATGATGGATGTGCACGCCGGGAATCGCCGCCATCGGCTCATTGTCCGGGGCCTGGCCGATGAAATTGACCATTGCCGAATGACCGCGCAAGGCGGTTGAACCGAGCGGCATTCCGGTGATTGCGCGCAGGTGATTCTCGAACTGCGAGCACTCCGCGCCTTCAATGCTCCAATGACCGGAGTTATGCACGCGCGGCGCAATCTCGTTGGCGAGCAGATGGCCGTTGGCGACGAAGAACTCGAAAGCCATGACGCCGACGTAATCGAGATGCTCGATGACACGCCGCGCGTACTGTTCGGCTTCGGCCTGAAGCTGGTCATTCGCCTGCGGAATCGCAGTGCGCAGGATGCCATCGCGGTGAACGTTGGCGACGACCGGATAGAACGCCAGCTCGCCCTGCTTGCCGCGCACAGCGAGACAGGACAATTCACGCTCGAACGGCACGAAGGCTTCGAGAATCAGGCTCGCCGGTTTGTCGGCGCTGCCGGCAAGGCGCGCCCATGCGTTGTCGAGATCCTCGGCGGTGCGCAACACGGCCTGACCCTTGCCGTCGTAACCGAGGCGACGGGTCTTGAGCACGGCGGGCAGGCCAACCGAGCGCACGGCGAGATCGAGCGCGGCGCGCGTGGCGACCGGCATATAGCGCGGCACAGGAATTTTGAGCTGGTCGAACAGGGTCTTTTCGGTCAGACGATCCTGACCCACCGTCAGTGCGACGGGCGCCGGCAGCAGCGGTACGCGCGCAGCGACGAAGTCAGCCGTCTTCGCCGGCACGTTCTCGAACTCGTAGGTCGCGATTTCAACCTGGTGGCAGAACTCGGTCAGCGCGTGCTCGTCGCCGTAATCGGCAAACAGGTGCTCGCCCAGCGGCGCGGCACAGGCTTCGGTGGCCGGATCGAAGAACACGAAGTCGAGATCAAGCGGATAACCTGCCAGGGCCAGCATGCGTCCAAGCTGACCGGCGCCAAGAATGCCGATGATCATGGGAGTTTCAGCGGCTCGTCGTCGAGGACTTTGCGGGTCTGCTCACTGCGGAACTTGGCGAGACGACGACCCAGCGCAGCATCGCCGTTGGCGCAGATTGCGGCGGCGAGCAAGGCGGCGTTGATCGCACCGGCCTTGCCGATCGCCAGCGTGCCGACCGGAATGCCGGCGGGCATTTGGGCAATCGACAGCAATGAATCGATGCCGTTGAGCGCCTTCGACTGCACCGGCACGCCCAGCACCGGCACCTGGGTCTTGGCTGCGCACATGCCCGGCAGATGGGCTGCACCGCCAGCGCCGGCAATGATCACCTTGAGCCCGCGCTTCTGCGCGGACGCGGCGTACTCGAACAGGAGATCAGGAGTGCGATGCGCGGAGACGACTTGCGCCTCAAAGGCTACGCCGAGGTGCTCGAGCGTTTGAACCGCATGCATCATCGTCTCCCAGTCAGACCGGGAACCCATGATGACGCCAACCTGCGGAACGGCTTTCTTCGACACGATGGTCAACCCAGACGAGCGGGAAAGCGGCGGATTATCCCACTGCAGCGTTCTAAACGCATGTTCGCGCGCAGAAAGCGGCGCGAGGGATCGAAACGGAGTGTGATTTTATATTTAACTTTACGATACTTCATGCAACAACGGCACGGACTGTCCGTGCCGTTGTGCAGTCAAACCACTGTGAGCTAATAACTACGCCATAAAACTTATTTATAGATAATTAATCACACGATCCTACGGGCTGGCCTTGAGATCGAACTCGACCTGCACATCCGAAGTGATGCGGATCTCGCCGGTCGACAGACCCATCTGCTGATTGCCGCTGTCGAAGGCTTCACCGCCGCGCATCGCCATCGCCTTGACCATCATCGGCGGTGCGTTGCCCCCGGATTCGCGGACGATGCGCGCGCTGCCGAGCTTCACACCGAGCGCTTTGGCGAGGGTTTCGGCCTTGATCTGCGCGTCCTTGGCTGCCGTCGCGAGCGCTTCACGGCCGAGCGCTTCAGCCTTGCTGGATTCAAGCATCGGCGGATTGATCTGGTTCACGCCGGCATCGGTCGCACGCAGGATCAGGTCACCGAGCTGATCCAGATCGCGCACGACTATGCGGATGTCGCGCCGCGCGCGGTAGCCAACCAGGGTCTGCTTGCGCCCGGCTTCATCCCAGACGTATTCCGGCTGCAGCGAAACGCCGGTCGTCGAGATGTCCGCGGCCTTGATACCGAGCTTGTTCAGCGACTCGAGATACTTGCGCACGACGCCGTCGACGCTGCTGCGTGCCTTTGCAAGCTCCTGATCGACCACATCCACCGCGAGAGCGAGCTGCGCGCGATCCGGCGCGGTGCTGACTTCGCCATGACCGCCGACCGCAATCGTCGGTGGATAGGATTCTTCCGCCAGCGCGAGCGACATGCAGGTCCCGAGCGCAAGCGCCAGAGCGAGCGAGCCCAAACCACGATTCAACGTATTCATACTTTTCGCTTTCCAATGACGGTGACGGTGTCACCATGATGCAGCGTTTCGGCGCCGCGCACGACCACGGCGTCCTTCGCTGCGAGTTCACCTTCGACCGCAACCCAGTCGCCATCGGCGACGCCGGTTTTGACGGAGACCTTCTGTGCCGTCCCATCCTTGATCCGGTACACGCTGGTGCCTTCGGTGCGAATCACCAAGGCATCACGCGGTACGGCCAGGGCTTCGCGAGCGGCTGACAGCGGCAGGTCCACTTGGACGCTGTGGCCGACGGCAAGTTCACTGACCATATCTGGAGCGTCGATCATCGCTTCGAAAGATTGCGATCGCGCGTCACCGACCGGCACGATCGCGCGCACGATGGCGGTGGAACTCTGGTCACCGTTGCGCACGGTCACCGTACTGCCAGCGCGGATCGCGCGCACATGGCGCAAAGGCAGATACAGGCGGATCTCCAGTTCATCGGTGTTGAACAGACGCGCAACGATGGCGCCGCGCGCCAGTTCCTCGCCGGCATTGCGAACGCGCTCTGAAATGACACCGGAAAACGGCGCGCGAATTTCCGCCTTAGACAGGCGCTCTTCGGTTTGCCTGAGCGTCGCTTTCGCAATGTCGAGATCGGCCGCTGCCAGGTCACGCGTGCTCTGTGCCTGATCGAACTGGAAACGCGATACCGCGTTGCCCGATGCACGCAGTCGTTCGAGCTCACGATCAGATTGAGTCAGCGCGACCTTGCTACGGGCTTCGCGCGCAGCCTGTTCGAGTCTCTGCAGACGCAGCTCATCAACCTGCATGCGCGCGATCACATCACCCTTCTCGACAAAGGTGCCTGGTTCCTGCACCCAGTGCAGCTGGCCTTCGACGGCTGTCGCGATATCCGCGCCGGCCCGTGATTGCACCACGCCGGTCGCGGTGACCGAAGGCGACATCTTGCGCATCTCCGCCGCCGTGACCTCGACGGCGGGCGGTGGCGGTGCCTGTTGCGCCAGCGCATTGCCGCACAACGCGAGCAACGCAACTCCGACGCAGGTGACGATGCTCGATTTGAGCATGTTGAACACTCCTCGTTGTTGTTCTGTTGATGTCATTTCGATGCCGCCAGATCGCTGGGGTGGATCACGTGCGCCGGTTGCGCGACGGCGGATTCGCCGATGCGCAGCAGTGCCGGCATCAGGAACCAGGTGAACGCGGTGCCGAGCACCATGCCGCCGGCGACGACCGCAGCGAGGCCGCGATAGATTTCGGCGCCGAGCCCTGGCATCAGCATCAGCGGCAGCATGCCGAGTACTGCGGTCAGCGTCGACAGCAGGATCGGGCGCGCGCGGGTTTCAAGCGCTTCACGCACGGCCTGCGTACGGGCGACACCGGCGTGTTCGCGTGCACGGGTCTGGTCGACGAGCAGGATCGCGGCGTTGACGACGAGGCCGAGCAGGATGATGAAGCCGATCATCGTCAGCAGATCGAGCACCTGGAATGCGAACAGACCGATGATGCGCAAGGCCGCGATCCCGCCGGCAACCGAGATTGGCAGCACCAGCATGACCAGGAAGCTGTCCCACACGGAGCGGAACATCGCCGCCATCAGCGCGAACAGGATCACCAGCGCCAGCGCGAAGTTCTGCGCCATGGCACGCAGCGCCTCATGCAACTGATTGGCGGAGCCGGCATAGGTCATCTGGGAATTTGCCGGCATGACCGCGCGCACCTTGGGTTCGACCTCGGTCTTGACGCGCTGGATCGCCTCATCGAGCGACATGTTCGCCGGCGGCTCGAAATTGACCTGCACCGTACGGCGTCCGTTGATACGCGACAACTGCGACGGGCCGACCGTCAGCTCGATCTTTGCCAGATCGCCGACCGTCTGGATGCCGGCGCCCGGCGTCATCAGCGGCAGCTCGGCGAGCGCTTCCGGCGTATGCCAGTCATTGCCCTTGAGAATGATGTCGAGGCGCTCATTGCCATCGAAGTACTCGCCTGCCCAGAGGCCGCCGGTGTAGGCGCGCAGTGCGCTCGCAACATCGTTGCGATCGAGGCCGGCGCGCGAGATGCGCCACTCGTCAGGCACCAGCTGGATTTCCGGCTGGTTCAGTTCCAGGTCCGGGAAAGGTTGCGGATAGGTCTCCGGAATCGCCTTGGGAATTTCTTCCATCGCCACCGCAGCGGTCTTCATCAACGCGTTCAGGTCCGGCCCCTGGAAATAGAGCTGCACCTCACGCTGGTTTTCGCCGTCGATGCTGAGCAGCGAGCCGCGCTGCACGTAGATCTGCGTGTCGGGGTGGCCGACCATGATCTGTTCGCGGAGCACGCGGACCATCTCGTCCATCTCGCGCGGATCCTTCGGGTAGACCACTGCCACGCCCTGCTGGCCACGCCACGACGACAGGTTGTAGTACTTCACCGCCGGATGCTTCCTGCCTTCCAGATGCGGCTTGAGGCGTTCGATGACGACGGGCGCGAACTCGTTGCGCACCGTGTCGTTGTTGCCGCCGGGCGGCAGGCGGAAGTTGTTCCAGATCAGATCGGTCTGCGCAACCGGCAGGTAGTCGACCTTGGGCGCCATCAGCAGCGTGAACGCGATCGCACCACCGACCAGTGCCGCGATCAGCACCCAGCGCGTGCGCGCGTTCTGGGTGACGCGCATCGCCAGATCGCTCGCATTGGTCCACCAATGGTGGTGCTGATCCGTCGGCATGCCATTCGCCAGCGCCCAGCGGTTGGCCGCCGGAATCAGCGTCATCGCGACCAGCAGCGAAGCGCCATGCGACACCGACATCGTGATCGCCAGATCCTTGAACAGCTGGCCCTCGATGCCGGTCATGAACAGGATCGGCAGGAAGATCGCGCAACTGGTCAGCACCGAGGCGAACAGTGCGGGCAGCACTTCATGGGTGCCTTCGAGGGTGGCCTTGAGTGCAGAGTGCCCCATCTCGACGTAGCGAATGATATTGCCCTGCACAATCAGGGCGGCGTCGATGACAATGCCGGTCGAGAACGCGAGACCGGCCAGCGAAATCACATTGAGCGTGCGCCCGAGCATGTGCAGCGTGATCACCGCGAAGCACAGCGACAGCGGAATCGACAGACCGAGCACCAGCAACGCGCGCGGACCGCGCAGGAAGTACCACAGGCCGATGACGGCGAGGAAGATGCCGATCACCAGGCTCTCCTGGACGAAGCCGATGGCACGTTTGACGTAGACACTGGCATCCCAGGAAAGGTCGGCGAACAGCTTTTCCTGGGCCAGCGGGCCGGCATTGAGCTCGGCGATCGCCTCCTTGACGCCCTCGATCAGCGTGACGGTGTTCGATTCGTTGTTGCGCTGCAGCGTGATGTAGTAACCGGGTTCGCCGTTGCGGAACGAGAATGCGGTCTCGTCCTGATAGGCGACATGGATGTCGGCGACCTCGCGCAGATACAGCGGCCGATCGTTGCTCCAGCCGACGATCAGATCGCCGAGGCTTTCGACCGGCTCGCGTCCGGCGAGGCGCACGGTGAACTGGCGACGGCCGACGTTGACGAAGCCGGCCGAGGCGTCGCGCGCGGCGACGACGGCTTGCGCAATCTGCTGCGGTGTCAGGCCCAGCGCAGCAAGACGGAAGGCATCGAAGCGGATTTGTACCTCGCGCGGCCGGCCCCCTTCGAGATTGACCCGCGAGACGCCGGGCACGAGGGCGAGGCGCGGTTCAACGACTTCCTCCATCAGCTTCTGGTAGGTCGCGGCGATATCGCGGGTGTTGTTGCCGGGCAGCGGCCGGATCAGCATCGAGCCGGCATTGCTGCCCTGCCAGTTGTCGCCGCCGAAGACCTGCGGCTCGTCGGCGTCCGGCGGCAGCGGCGGCAGGGTGTTGAGACGCGAAACGACGTCGAGCATCACCCGCGTCATGTCGGTGCCGATCTCGAACTTCAGCGCGACACCGCCGCCGCCGCGCCCGGCGCGCGAGCTCATCTGGACCATGCCCGGCAGGCCGCGCATGACCTCCTCGATCGGCTCGATCAACGATTCCTCGACTTCGGCCGGCGCCGCCTCGCGCCAGTTGACCTCGACGAAGAGCTGCGGCTGCTTCATGTCCGGCAGCAGCTGGATCGGCAGCTTGAACAGGGCCAGCACGCCGAACAGCACGATAATCAGGCCGGCCGCTGCCACCGCCGGTGGATTAGCCTGTGAAAACTCGGTGATGCGCATGCCGGACCCCCATTGGACCGCGAATATCGAACTGCATAAGGCAAGGATGCTGCAGCGGCCGATCCGGTCGCATTTCTGAGCGCTGGCCCTATCGGATCAATGTTTGATGCGGGTCAGACCCCGGACGTTTAAACTCCGTTCCCCAGTATCTCGTGTCCTGCGGACGCCTACCGTCCGCAAAATCCCCCAGAAAATCCCCGCCAAGCCCGAACTCGATGAGCGCTCTCTACGAACCTGTCACCCTGAGTCGGGATGTGATTGGCATCCTGATCCCCCAGGGCACCAAGGTCGAGTTGCCGGAAGGCGCGGAAGGCGCGATCACCCAGGCCCTTGGCGGCAGCTTCACGGTTCAGGTGCAGGGCCATCTGTTCCGCATCGACGGCCGCGATGCCGATGCCATCGGCAAGGAAGTGGTGCGCGGGCCGGAAGTCCCCGAGGACGCCGACGATGAAGCGCTCGAAAAAGCCCTGTGGGCTCAGCTGCACACGTGTTTTGACCCGGAAATCCCGGTTGATATCGTTGAACTGGGCCTGGTCTACGAGTGCAAGGTTGAAAGTACCGAGGACGGCAAGCGCCGCGCCAAGGTCCGCATGACCCTGACGGCGCCCGGCTGCGGCATGGGAGACATCCTGGTCGAGGACGTCAAGAGCAAGGCCCTGGCGCTGCCGGCGATCAGCGAAGCTGATGTCGAACTGGTCTTTGATCCGCCCTGGAACCAGTCGATGATGTCGGACGCGGCGCGCTTGGCCACCGGAATGTTCTGATGAGCGACACCACGACGCGCGGCATCCGCATCATCGTCAACCCTCAGTATGTGCCGGAGCAGTCGGAACCGGTGGCCAGCCGTTACCTGTTCGCGTACCACATCACCATCCGCAACGAAGGCAACGAGACCGTGCAGTTGCTGTCACGCCATTGGGTGATCACCAACGGCGAAGGCAAGGTCGAGGAAGTGCGCGGTCCGGGTGTGGTCGGGTACCAGCCGATCCTGCAGCCCGGCGAGGAATTCCAGTACACCAGCGGCTGTCCGCTGACGACGCCGATCGGCACCATGCACGGCGAGTTCCAGATGATCGTGCAGCACAACCGCGAAGCGTTCGATGCGCACATCCAGCCGTTCAGGCTGGCGGTGCCGCGGATGTTGAACTAGCCGTCCCCGCAGCGCCAGCCGGTGTATCGAAACCCCGCCGCCGCGGGGTCAGTCCGGCATCTCACCCGCATTCAGCCGCCGCCGTGCCGCGCGCATCTTCGCCGCCACGGTCTGCTCATTCCACAGATAGCTGAAGAACGAGCGCAGCACGCCGCGATCGAGCTGGGCGTCCTTGCCGTCGGCCAGACGGAACAGCTGCTGGTAGTACCAGCCCTGCTGGCCCAGTACGTTGAGCAGCTTGATGAAGAAGATCGGCGAAGCGCCGGACAACCAGCGCTTGCCGCTCAGGCGCACCGTCTTCTCGTACGTTGGCGCACGATTGGTCGCACCGCTGAGCAACTGCTTCGGAAAATCGGTGTCGGTGCACAGCGGACGACCGAGGCCGATGACATCGCATTCACCGTCGCGGATGGCCGCTTCCATGCCTTCACGTGAACGGAACCCGCCGGTAACCATCAACGGCATCTTCGCGACCACGCGGATCTTCGCTGCGTAGTCGAGGAAGTAGGCCTCGCGCACGCGGGTGGTCTGGCGCTGTGGAGCATCGTCCTGCGGTGCGTCATTGACCTTCGATTCCTCGCGACCGGAGAAGCCAAGCAGGCGCGGCTGCTCGTAGGTACCGCCGGAGATCTCGAGCAGGTCGACGCGTTCGGCATTGAGCAGCTCGACGACGCGCAGGCAGTCTTCGTTGGAGAAGCCGCCCTTGCGGAAATCGTCGGAGTTGAGCTTTATGCCGATCGCGAAATCGTTGCCGACCTGCTTGCGCGTCGCGCGCACGGCTTCGATCAGGAAGCGCGCGCGGTTCTCGATGCTGCCGCCCCAGGCATCGCTACGCTGGTTGGTCACAGGCGACAGAAAGGCGCTGAGTAGATAGCCGTGCGCCGAATGGATCTGCACGCCGGTGAAGCCGGTTTCACGTGCGGTCACCGCCACGTTCGCAAAGCGCTGGATGAAATCGAGGATCTCCTCCTCGCGCAGCGCGCGCGGCTTCGCATAGTTGCCGAGCATGTCGAGCTGCACGTCGGACGGGCCCATCGGCTCGCTGGTGACATAGCGCGGCGACTGCCGGCCCGCGTGCGAGATCTGCATCCACAACTGATTGCCTGCGCTGGTGCCGGCCTTGGCCCAGGCCTTGAGCTGCTGCAGCCCGCCATTGCGATCGATTGCCACATTGCCCGGACGTTCGAGCACGCGTCGGTCGATCATCACGTTGCCGCTGATCAGCAAACCCGCACCGCCTTCACTCCAGCGCCGGTACAGCGTGACGTGACGCTCGGTCGCGCGCAGCCAGGGATCGGCGAGACCTTCGGTCATCGCCGCCTTGCACAGGCGATTCGGCAGGCTTGTGCCGCAGGGCAGTTGAAACGCTTGTGACAGCACGGCGGACATAGCGAGGGTCAGATAAGGATTTGCTCGGAGTATGTGTGGCGAGCACTGCCGCAGCAACCACAGCCATCAGCCGAAGCGATACGCGGAAATGACCTTGCCGAGGACGGGCTCGTGATAGATCCGCTGGCCGGTGTCCGCAGTCGCAGCGCCGGCGGCAACCATCAACGGGATCAAGTGCTCCTCGCGCGGATGTGCCGCGCGTGCCCGCGGCGCGCGCGACCAGTCAGCAAGTGCGGCATCGCGCTGCTCAGCCGGTGCGCTGATGGAGCTGCTCAACCAAGCATCGAATAGCTGTGCATCTTCAGCGCCAGTGCTGGAGAACATGGCCTGCAGGTTGTGAAAACTCGAGCCGCTGCCGATGATCAGCACGCCTTCGTCGCGGAGCGACGCCAGTGCGCGGCCAACACGCAGATGCTCCAGCGGATCGAGACCTGTGCGTAGTGACAGTTGCAGCACAGGAATATCCGCTGGCGGATGAATCAGCATCAGCGGAATGAAGACACCGTGATCGTAGCCACGGGTCTGCGTTGTGACGCAGGCCATGCCAGCGTCCTTCAACAGCCCGGCGACGCGCTCAGCAAGGGCAGGCGCACCGGGCGCCGGGTACTGCAGCTCGTACGTATGCGGCGGAAAACCGCTGTAGTCGTAGAGCAGCGATGGACGTGCTGCTGCGTTGACGGTGAACGTCGGCGCTTCCCAGTGCGCCGACACGACAAGCAATGTACGCGGACGCTGTGGCAGATCGACGATCACTCCCCGCAGGAAGGCTTCCATCCCGTCCCCGGCATCTGCCGGGCCGTAGGTCCAATCCATGAAG
>JALYJV010000087.1 GCA_030775105.1 Pseudomonadota bacterium
GGTGAATGTGCTCTTCGGCGTGCCGCCGCCAGCAACGCCGCGTGCCGATCTGCTCGCAGCCTTCGTCACGGGTATCACGACACCGGTCAACGGCCAGTCGTTCAAGTTCACCGCACCGGCGAATCTGACCACGCCGGGCGAGATGCTGCGCCTCAACACCGCCGTCGGGATCACCGCTGCCGCGGCTCAGAACGATCTTGGTTTCCTCGGCTGCGATCTGGGCGGGTTCCCGAATGGGCGCCGGCCTGTCGATGACGTGATCGATATTGCACTGACAGTTGCAGAAGGCGCGCTCACCGGCACCAACGATCTGCAAACCTGCAACGTCGCCGGTGCGACACCCGCGGTGCAGAACGCTGGCACGGTCGTCAACGATGGCGCACGCCCCAATCCTGCCGACTATCTGACGGTCTTTCCGTACCTGAACACGCCGCTGGCCGGCTCCAGCTCATAGGAGTAGCTAGATGAAGAACAGCAAACTGCTTGTGATGCTTGCCGCAGCGGCGACGCTGGTCGCGGCTTGCAATGACCGGAACGGCGACGGAACTCCGATGACCACGACGCAGATCGTGTCCGACGAGATCTCCGCCAACACCAGTGATGGCGCCGCGCCGATCATGCTCAACGATCTGCCGATCTCGAATGCAGACACCGACGACACCTCGTTACCGATCCCGGTTATCTGAAGCCAGACCCTACCGGCCACGCAGAAATCGTATGCGAACCCTTAGCCCCCGCGCCCTACGGGGGCTACTCCTTTTGGCGCTCGTGGTTGTGGCGAATGCCGCCGAGGCAGCGCCGTACCGGCCAGCGCGCGACGCCGAAGTCCTTGAGCGCCTGCCTGCAGAGTTGCGCTCGGGCATGTTCCGGCAGTCGCCGCGTGCCGGCGGAAAAACCGATCCGAATGTCGCTGCCACGCTGGCAAAGATCTATATCGAACGATCGCGTCGCGAAGCGGATCCACGCTTTCTGGGCTATGCGCAAGGCTTGCTGCTGCCGTGGTGGACGGCGGCCGATGCACCGCCTGAGCTGATGCTCCTGCGTGCAACCATCAAGCAGGCGCGTCACGAATTCCAGTCCGCGCTAGAAGACCTGGAGCTTGTTCTGCGGGAGAAGCCTGATCTCGCACAAGCGTGGCTCACGCAGGCAACAGTGTTGCGCGTGCTTGGCCGCTTCGAAGAGGCAGTCGCAGCCTGCGCAAGATTGCGAGATACAGCGGACCCGACGATTGCCGGAGTCTGTCACTGGTCGGTAGCCGGATCCAGCGGGCAGCTGGCGCAGGCGTATGCCGAGCTAATGAAGCTGAACGACGGCCGGCTTGCGGCGACGCCGGAGCTTGCCGCATGGCTTGCCGCGGAGCTGGGCGACATGGCCGAACGTCTGGGGCGCCCAACGGCGGCAGAAGTCCACTATCGTGCGGGACTGGACCATTCGTCCGGCGACTTCGGTCTTCGCGCTGCGTATGCCGACCTGTTGCTAGACCTGCGGCGACCGCGCGAAGTACTGGTGCTGGTGAATGGTCTGGACGCCGCGGATGCAATGCGTCTGCGTCGTGCGCTGGCATTGCATCAACTCGCCGATCCGGCATTTGCTGCACTCGATGCCGAGATCGAAGCTGGCTTTGCCAACGCGCATCTGCGGGGTGAAGAACTGCATCTCCGCGAGGAGTCGCGATACGCCTTGCGGGCTCATGGAGACGCCGCGCGTGCGCTGCACCTGGCGCAGGTCAACTGGAACACGCAGCGGGAATCCGCAGACGCGCGCGTCCTGCTGGATGCCGCGCATGCGGCTGCACAGCCGGCTGCAGCGCAAGCGGTGCTGGAGTTCCTGAAGGCCAGCGGCATGCAGGATGAGCGGCTGATGACTTACCGCGAACGCGGTGCGCCGTGAAGATTGCAAGGTATGGGTTGCTGTTGCTTGCCCTGTTCAGTGCGAGCGCGCACGCACATCGTCCCAGCGATGCCTATGTGACGCTGACCGTTGATGGCTCCCAGCTGAGCGGTCAATGGGAGATCGCACTGCGAGACCTCGACGCCGCGGCGGGCGTGGACTCCAACGGTGATGGCCAGATCACCTGGGGTGAGTTGCGATTGTCCCAGGTGCCTCTCGAAGCTGCGCTGCTGCCGGCGCTGGTGGTACATGGCGATGGAATGCCCTGCACGCTGAAGGTCGCCGATCTCCTGGTCAACGACCGGCTTGAAGGCCGATTTGCCTGGTTTGCACTGGAGGGCACTTGTCCGCGCACGCCGACTGTTCTCAAGGTTCGCTATGGATTTCTGTTCGGGCTCGATCCCTCGCATCGCGGAATTCTGGTGCTGCATCGTGATCAGAAATCGCACACCGCGGTACTGAGCCCCTCGAAGCCGGATGTGGAAATGACGCTGGCGTCTGTTTCCCTGTCGCGTCAGTTCGTGGATTACCTGATCGAAGGTGTATGGCATATCTGGATGGGCTTCGACCACGTCCTGTTCCTGCTTGCCCTTCTGCTGCCGGCCGTGCTGATCCGCGTCAGAGGGCGCTGGGAGGCACAGCCGACGCTGTCGTCTGCATTGTGGCCAGTCCTGGGAATCGTCACCGCGTTCACGGTTGCGCACTCGATCACGCTCTCGCTGGCCGCGTTCGATGTGCTGAGGCTGCCGAGCCGCTGGGTGGAGTCGGCGATTGCAGCGTCCGTGCTGCTGGCCGCGCTCAACAACCTGATACCGGTTGCCACGCGCGGCCTCTGGCTGGCGGCGTTCGTGTTCGGTCTGATCCACGGCTTCGGCTTCGCGTCCGCGCTGAGCGAACTCGGATTGCCGGCCGGATCGCGCGTTCTGTGCCTCGTTGCATTCAATCTCGGCGTCGAGTCCGGTCAACTGGCGATCGTTGCCGTGCTGATGCCGCTGGCGTATCTGTCGAGGCATACGAAGTTCTACCGGATGGTGATCCTGTCTCTAGGCTCGACCGTCGTCGCGGTGATTGCAGCGATATGGCTATGGCAACGCTTGGCCGGCGCCTGATTGCAGATGCCGCGGATGCGCCTGCCTTCCGGCATATGACGTAGTGATGGCCGACGACAGGCTTTCCATAAACTTGGACAGAAGCGATCTCAGTAGTGAGGAAATGAATGCGTATTGCCGGTGAATGGTTCGCTGTCACGGCCCTTGGCGTGCTCGGGGCGATGTCGTCGGCGTGGGCAGGCGGTGTCCCCGCTGTGCTTGAACCGATCGAAGTTGTTGATCAGGGTAGGCTGCAGGACGCGGCGCGTTCTTCCACAGAAGGCTATGTCTCAAGTGAGCAGCTCGCGGAGCGGCCCATTTCCCGCAACGGCGAGCTTCTGGAGTTCGTGCCGGGTCTGATCGTTACGCAGCACAGTGGCGAAGGCAAGGCGAACCAGTATTTTCTGCGCGGCTTCAATCTGGACCACGGTACCGACTTCTATACCGAGGTCGATGGCCTGCCGGTCAACATGCGCACGCACGGCCACGGGCAGGGCTATGCGGACATCAACTTCATCATTCCCGAGCTGATCGGCACGCTCGACTACCGCAAGGGCCCCTACTACGCAGAGGTCGGCGACTTTGCGGCGGCGGGCTCCGCTAATCTGCGCTATCTCGACGAATTGCCGAACAACATCGCAAGAGTCACGGTTGGAGAGTACGGCTACTACAACGCCCTGCTCGCGGGGTCTCCGAAAATGTCTGGGGGAACGCTGCTGCTGGGTGGCGAAGTCACCCGCTACGACGGTCCCTATGATCTGGAGCAGGACGCAAAGATCTACAAGGCACTGGCTCGCTACAACTACGGGAGTGCCACGGACGGATTCACGCTCGGCGTGCAGGCCTACGGCATCGATTACACGGCGCCGGACCAGATTCCGCTCAGGGCAGTACAGAACGGACAGATCGGTGAACTGGGTTTCATCGATCCCAGCGACGGTGGCGAATCCCGCCGCTTCAGTGCCAACGGCGAGTGGCGCAAGCCGACCGACAACGGCAGCTGGAACGCCAGCGCATACGCCCTGAGCTACAGGATGGATCTGTACTCCAACTTCACGTACTTCCTGTCTGATCCGAGCGATGCCGATGCACTGTCGGACGATCAGTTCGAGCAGTTCGACGAGCGGATGGTCTACGGCGGAAAACTCAGCCGCTACTGGTTGTTGCCGACAGCCCTGCCGATGGACCTTGAGGTTGGTATGCAGGCGAGATTCGATCAGATCGATCCGGTTGGGCTCTACTTGACTCAGGCCCGTCAGCGCACAGCGACAATTCGTGAAGACAGCGTAGATGAGTCCAGCGTGAGCCTCTACGCCAGCAGCACCCAGCATTGGTCGGAATGGTTTCGCTCGCAATTGGGACTCCGTGCAGATCGCTACGACTTCAAGGTCGACAGCGATCTGGATGCGAATTCGGGCGAGACGGACGATTCCGTGGTGTCACCCAAGCTTGCGCTGGTGTTCGGGCCATGGAGCCACAGCGAGTTCTTCGTGAACTATGGCGAGGGATTCCACAGCAATGATGCGCGCGGAACAACGATCACGCTGGATCCCACCGACCCAGATCGGCTGACGCCTGCGGACAAGGTCACGCCGCTGGTCAAGATCCGTGGTGCGGAAGTGGGTATGACCACTGCCATCATCCCCGACGTCAAGCTGTCTGCAACGCTGTGGACGCTGGCATCGGATTCCGAGCTGGTCTACATCGGAGATGCCGGCAACAGTGAGGCGGGTCCGCCGAGCGATCGGCGTGGTGTCGAGTTCTCTGTTTACTACACGCCTGCCGATTGGCTGATCGTCGATGCAGACTATGCGTTCTCACGCGGCAGGCTGGATGTACCGGATGGCGAGGGCGAACGTGACCGCATCCCCAACTCGATCGAAGACGTGTTCTCGCTGAGCTTCACCGTTCCAGAGATCAGAAACTGGAGCGGCGGTCTGCGCCTGCGTTACCTCGGCGAAGGCCCGCTTGTTGAGGACAACGCTGCTAGATCGAAGGCCACAACCGTCGTGAATGCACAGGTGAGCTATCGACTGCTGGACCGGTTTCTGCTTTCGCTGACGGTTCTGAATCTGCTGGACAGCGACGACAACGACATCACCTATTTCTACGAATCACGCCTGCCTGGCGAGCCTGCAGAAGGTGTTTCCGATTTCCACTTTCATCGGGTCGAGCCCCGCGCGGTGCGCGTCACTGTGGGCGCGGCGTTCTGATTCATGGTCAGCTGTGTGCTCAAGCCGCCAGCGATCTTCGCCGTGCCAGCAGCTTGAGCAGTTCTTCCGGTGGCATCGCCTTGTGGAACAGCCAGCCCTGGGCATAGTCCATGCCGAGGCTCTTGATCACGGCGAGTTTGCCGGGATCGTCGACAAACTCCGCAACCGTGCGCTTGCCGGTTGCCTTGGCGACTTGATGGATCGCGCGGACAATCTCCCTCGACACCGGGTTGTGAACGATGTCCCGGATAAAATGGCCGTCGATCTTCACTTCGTCGACCGGCAGGGTGTGCAGGTAGGCGAACGAGCACAGGCCGGAGCCGAAGTCGTCGAGGCTGAAGGTGCAGCCGATCGCCTTGAAGTCCGCGACCAGCGCCGCAGCGATGTCGATGCGATCAATCGCGGCGGTTTCGGTGATCTCGAAGCCGAGCATGCCCTTCGGCAGATGCAGGCTGCGCACTTCGCTGTAGAGATCGTCCATGAAATGGCCGTCGGCAATCGAGCGCGCCGAGAGGTTCAGGCTCACGCCATCGAGCTGGCGCAGCGCTTCGCGATTCTGGTCCAGCCAGGCGAACAGCGTCTGCACCGAATGCCGATCCAGTTCGGTCGTCAGGCCGAAGTACTCCAGTGTGTCGATGGTTCCCGGCGGCAGCGGTACGGCACGATCGCCGATCTGCATGCGCGTCAGGAATTCGGCCTTGGCCAGCCGCGGTGTCTCTGCGGTGATGTCCATGATCGGCTGCGCATACAGCGTCAGCCGTCCCTGGTCACGCAGATGCCTGA
>JALYJV010000088.1 GCA_030775105.1 Pseudomonadota bacterium
ACGGTCAAGCGTCTGCTGATCGAGCCGGAGCTGAAGATGCTGAAGGTCGAGGACTCCAACCTCAGCGACTTCCTCGGCGTGCCGCAGTTCCGCTACGGCCGCGCCGAAGAGCACAACCAGGTTGGTCAGGTCACGGGCCTGGCCTGGACCGAGGTCGGCGGCGAACTGCTGACGATCGAAGCGGCACTCGCACCGGGCAAGGGCAAGCTGACCCAGACCGGCTCGCTCGGCAACGTCATGCAGGAGTCGATCCAGGCGGCGCTGACGGTCGTGCGCTCACGCTCGCTGCCCTTGGGCATCGATCCCGAGTTCTACTCGAAGAACGATCTGCACGTGCACGTCCCGGAAGGCGCGACACCGAAGGATGGACCGTCGGCAGGTGTCGCGATGTGCACGGCGCTGGTGTCGGCGCTGACCGGCATTCCAGTACGTGCGGACGTCGCGATGACCGGCGAAATCACCCTGCGCGGCGAAGTGCTGCCGATCGGCGGTCTCAAGGAAAAGATGCTCGCGGCCCAGCGCGGCGGCATCCAGACCGTCATCATTCCGCATGAGAACGTCAAGGATCTGGCCGACATTCCTGAAACGGTGAAGTCCAAGCTCAACATTGAGCCGGTGCGCTGGGTCGATGACGTTCTGCGGATTGCACTGGAACGTATGCCGGAACCGCGTCCGATCCCTGAAGCAACGGCGGCGACGGCCGATGCGGCAGCGGCCGAGGCTGCGCGAGCGCATTGATCTGACCGGACGCTAGGTGCAAAAAAAGGCGGCGATGGGATGACCATCGCCGCCTTTTTGTATTTCAGAATTTTCTTAGAGGCTGGTGGGTACTTGCAAGCGCGACCCCGCACGCGGTTGCGCTGCGGTTGAAAGCTCATTGCGCGAAGCCAGCGTGGCGACGCTGACGCCGTAGCGACTCGCAATATGCGACAGCGATTCGCCAGCCTGCACCACGTGTACCAGGGCAGCGGTCTGTGGTTTCGGCGAGTAGCGCTGACCCGACATCTCACGGCGGAAGCGTTGGGCCTCGGCCGCGGGCAGGGCGAGCATGGTTTTGTCGCCGGTGCTGGAAAGCTGGCGCAGGCCCGGATTGAGCTCGCGGATCAGCTGTTCGGAGATGTTTGCCGCCTTGGCGACACGCACGAGGTCCACCGGGCGACGCAGGCGGATCAGCTCGGTCGGCGCGGCATTGGCGATGCGGGGAAGGCTGATGCCAAAGCGCTTGGGCTGCTGGATCAGCAGGCAGATGCCAGCCAATTTGCGCGCATGTTCGTAGGTTTCCGGCGGCAGATTCTTCAGCTGCCAGAAGTTTTTGACCTTGGGCTGCATCTGCATCACTTCGGCGAGGCGTCCGCGACCGATGTTGAAGGCGGCAATCGCCAGCCACCAGTCATCAAAGCGCTCGTGCATGTCGTTGAGGTGACCCAGAGCGACGCGCGTGCTGGCGGTGGGATCCACTCGCGGGTCATAAGTCGCACTGCTGCTCAGGCCAAAGCTGCCTGCAGTTGCCGGCAACAGCTGCCACAGGCCGTAGGCATGTTGGCTGGACACCGCGTTGGCATTGAAGCCGGACTCAACGGCTGGCAGCAGAACCAGTTCCAGCGGTAGCTTGCGCCGCTCAGCCGCTTCCACGATGTGCCACAGGTGGGGCTGGGCGCGCGCCAGCATGGTCTGGAATGCCTTGGGGTGCCGTGCAAAGTGCTTCGCCCATTTGACGGCGTCGGGCTGCGCTTCGGCTTGCAGCTGCATGCCGGCGACAATCCGTGGCCAGATCGAGTCTTCCGGCGTCTTTGACGCAGCAGGCGTCAGCCAGAAAACGGCAATCAAGGTTAAAAGAATGGTGCGTGCAGGACCCAGCACTGTCCCCCCGGTCAGTTTCATACGGCGGTCATTTTACAACATCGGACCCGAACGCCCATCCACCCCTATGGGGCTGACGAGCCCGATCAGGGTGCCATGCTTCAGGGAAAACCGGACTAAAAGCGAGGGAACCGGCAGAATTTGCAAGATTCAGGGCGCGCGGAAGCCGTCCTTCCATTTTCGCAGTGCGGCAAACACCATCACTTCATCGTTCAGCGCGCTACCGGCCCAGGTTTCCGCCGCCTGGCGCGCGGCGTGTTCCCGCGTGCGCAGGAACGGATTGATGCGCCTCTCCAGCGCCAGGGTGGTCGGCACGCTGGGGATGCCATCGGCGCGCAGAGTCTGCACTTTGCAGATGTGATCCTGGATATCGCGGTTGTCCGGCTCGACCGCGCGGGCGAATGCGAGATTCGACAGCGTGTATTCGTGGGTGCAGTACATGCGGCTGTTCGCGGGCAGGGCGTCGAGGCGCTGCATCGACGCGTGCATCTGCGCGGGGGTGCCCTCGAACAGGCGGCCACAGCCGGCGGAGAACAGGGTGTCGCCACACAGAACAAAAGGCGCTTCGTCCGTATCCGGGGCCAATTGGACGTAGGCGATGTGTCCCAACGTATGGCCGGGCAGGCTGACCACCTGCAGGCACTCGCCGAGGACTTCGATCGCGTCGCCATCGTTCAGCTGATGGCTCAGCAGTTTGATCTGTGCGGCTTCGTCGGCCGGGCCGTAGACGGGCACCGGCCAGACGCCGAGCAGTACAGGGATGCCGGCAATGTGGTCCGGATGGTGGTGGGTGACAAGGATGGCCTGCAGATTCAGTGCGTTTTCCTGCAGATAGCGGGCGACCGGCGCGCCGTCACCGGGATCGACCACGACCGCATCCTGGCCGCGGATCAGAACCCAGACGTAGTTGTCGCTGAAGATCGGGATTGCATGCAGCTGCATCGGCGCTACCATGACGTGGACTGGATCGCAGGTTAGCGCCATGACTCCGCTACGTCATCAGAACACCTCAAGGCCGCTGGACCGTGTATCGCTGGGCATCTGGCGGCGCTCGGCGCGCGGTGGCCAGCTGATCGAACTCGAAGCGCGTGAATTGGCGCGCCTGTTGCCGGATGTCTTCGGACGCCATGTGCTGCAGGTCGGCAGTTGGGCGGCCGATACCGCATTGGTCGACAGCGCCGGCACGCTGCATCACGCCGTGCTGGGCGCGCTGGGCGATCCCGCCGCTGCCGGTGTGGTCGATCCGCAACAGTTGCCATTGCCAGCCAAGAGCGTCGATGCGATCGTGTTGCCGCACACCCTGGAGTTTTCGCGCTCACCGCACAATGTGTTGCGCGAGGTGGATCGTGTGCTCAATGACCGCGGTCGCCTGTTCG